>NZ_JBDKSX010000045.1:0-40909 GCF_039680435.1 Mizugakiibacter sp.
CACTTAGGTTCAAGGGTTGGACGCTTGCTATCGTGGACTTCCATCCACCGCAAGGCGCCCACACAAGTCACCTGCGCACACTGTCAAAGATCAATCGCTTGCAGCGCCAACTTCGCACCGCACCTCATGGCGTTTCGCCCGAGGGAGCCGCACATTCTACATCCCTTTTCTCTTCCGTCAACACCCGAAAAACCGTTCGGGCATCGACGACGCCCGCCGTCGCGACGGCGGGCGGGCCGCGCATGATAGCGGAAGCGGCGCGATGCCGGGAAGAGGTCAGGGCGCCGCGGTGAGGCGCACGCGCGCGTAGCCGCGTTTGCCGAGCTGCAGCAGGCATTCGGCGCCGGCGCGCAGCGTCAGCTCGCGATCGGTCACCACCTCGCCGTCCACGCGCACCGCGCGCTCGGCCAGCTTGCGCATCGCCTCCGACGTACTCGGCGCGAGCCCGGCTGCCTTCAGCAGGGCGCCGATGCGCAGCCCTTCCGCAGGCACCGCGATATCCTGCACCGCGATGTCCTGCGGCACGCCGCCGCCCTGCACCACTTCGTGCCAGTAGCGGATCGCGGCGTCCGCCGCCTGCGCGCCGTGAAAGCGCGCGGCCAGCTCGCGCGCCAGGCGCATCTTGCAGTCGCGCGGATTGGCGCGACCGGCCTCGACGTCGGCGCGCATGCGGGCGATCTCCGCCAGCGTGGCCTCGAACGAGAGCAGCTCGTAGTAGCGCCACATCAGCACGTCGGAAATGCGCATCACCTTGCCGAAGATTTCATTCGGCGGCTCGTTGATGCCGATGTAGTTGCCCAGCGACTTCGACATCTTGTGCACGCCGTCGGTGCCTTCCAGCAACGGCATGGTCAGCACGATCTGCGGCGGTTGGCCGTAGTGCTCCTGCAGCTGGCGGCCGACCAGCAGGTTGAATTTCTGGTCGGTGCCGCCGAGTTCGACGTCGGCCTTCAGCGCGACCGAGTCGTAGCCCTGCACCAGCGGATACAGGAACTCGTGGATCGCGATCGGCTGCTCGGCCTTGTAGCGTTTGGCGAAATCGTCGCGCTCGAGCATGCGCGCGACGGTGTGCTGCGCGGCCAGGCGGATCAGGTCCGCGGCCGGCATCGGGCCGAACCATTCCGAGTTGAAGCGCACCTCGGTGCGCGCGCGGTCGAGCACCTTGTAGACCTGCTCGGCGTAGGTCTCGGCGTTGGCGAGCACGTCTTCGCGCGTGAGCGGCTTGCGCGTGACGTTCTTGCCGGTGGGATCGCCGATCATGCCGGTGAAATCACCGATCAGGAAGACCACCTGGTGGCCCAGGTCCTGGAACTGGCGCATCTTGTTCAGCAGCACGGTATGGCCGAGGTGCAGGTCGGGCGCGGTCGGATCGAAGCCCGCCTTGACGCGCAGCGGCCGGCCGAGCTTCAGGCGCGCGGCGAGGTCCTCCGGCTTGATGATCTCGTCTGCGCCGCGCTGGATCAGCGCGAGCGCATCTTGATGCTCCGTCATACGTTCCTCGTGGCGATGACCGGCCCGCATGCCGCCGCGCCGGGCGGCAGCGACGGGGGGACCTGGACGTTAATTGTGCGTTAACCGCGTGAACCAGCGCAAAGCCTTGTCAATCATGGCGTTGACGCGCTTTCCGCGACGTGAGTATGGTACGCGCCGTTTGCGGGCTTTGACGACAACGAGAATGGGTGAGGGGCTAAGCCACGCCGCACACAGCGCACGCCGCCGGGCGATCCGGCGCAAGGCGCAGCAGCGGCACGTGCACTTCTACTCGCGCTGCGCGCACTGGTCGGTGTGCCGCACGGGCATCGCGCCGATCAGCTGGCACCGCGAACGCTGGGTGCTGGGCGGCACCGCGCTGCTGCTGGTGCTGCTGACGCTGGTGGTGATCCCCGCGTGGGCCAGCGCCATGCGCCACGATGCGCCCGCGCCCGAACACACCCTGCTCGCGCTCAAGCTGCCGCCGCTGCCGGCGGCGGCGCGCCAGGCCGCGGCGGTGCCCGAAGACTGGCGCACGGTGCGCGTGCAGCCCGGACAGACGCTGGCCGACATCTTCCACGGCCTCGGCCTCGGCCCCGGCGATCTGCAGCGCGTGCTCGACGCCGGTCAGGACGGCCAGGCGCTGCGCCGCATCCATCCGGGCGACGAATTCGCATTCCTGCAGGACGGCAGCGGCGCGCTGAAAGGCCTGCGCTTCGACCGCGACGAGGCCACCCGCGTGACCCTGCGCCTCGACGCCAACCGCATCAGCGAATCCGTGCAGGCGCGCGCCGTCGAGCGCCGCGAGCACCTCGCCCACGGCAGCATCGACAGCTCGCTGTTCGACGCCGGCAGCCAGGCCGGCATGAGCGACGCGATGATCCTGCAACTGGCCAAGGTGTTCGGCTACGACATCGACTTCGCCCAGGACCTGCGCCCCGGCGACAGCTTCACGGTGATCTACAACGACGTCTACCGCGACGGCGAATATCTCCACGAGGGCGATATCGTCGCCGCCGAATTCGTCAACCAGGGCCGCCGCTACACCGCGTACCGCTTCCAGACCGCTGGCGGCGACGTCGGCTACTACAGCGAGGACGGCCGCCCGCTGCGCAAGTCGTTCCTGCGCACGCCGGTCGACTTCACCCGCATCTCCTCGCGCTTCACCGCCGCGCGCATGCACCCGATCCTCGGCCGCATGCGCGCGCACAAGGGCGTCGACTACGCCGCGCCGACCGGCACGCCGATCTACGCCGCCGGCGACGGCGTGATCAGATACCGCGGCTGGGAGAACGGCTACGGCAATTTCGTGGTGATCCAGCACAACAGCACGATCAGCACCGCCTACGGCCACATGTCGCGCTTCGCCGGCGGCGAGCGCATCGGCGGGCGCGTGCACCAGGGGCAGATCATCGGCTACGTCGGCATGACCGGCCTGGCCACCGGCCCGCACCTGCATTACGAGTTCCGCGTCAACGGCGCGCAGCGCGACCCGCTGACCGTGACCCTGCCGAAGCCCGAGCCGCTGCCGGTCGCGCAGCTCGCGCAGTTCAGGCGCCAGAACGCGCCGTTGCTGGCGCGCATGAAAGCGATCGACGGCGGCGTGCGGCTGGCACGCGCCGGCAACGGCGCCGGCGCCGTCGGCGGCAGCGACTGAGCGCCGCCTGCGGTGCCGTCCGCCACCGCGCTCTACGTCGGCCTGATCTCCGGCACCAGCGCCGACGGCATCGACGCCGCGCTGGCCGCGTTCGAGCCGTCGCCGCGGCTGCTCGCCGCCATCACCCACCCGTGGCCCGAAGCGCTGCGCGCGCGCATGCTCGCGCTGGCGCAGGGCGATGGTGCCACCACGCTGGACGAGCTGGGCGCGCTCGACGCCGAGATCGGCGGCGTGTTCGCGGCGGCCGTCGAGGCGCTGCTGGCGCGGGCGCGCGTGCCGGGGTCGGCGGTGCGCGCGATCGGCTCGCACGGGCAGACGCTGCGCCATCGCCCGCAGGCGCCCACGCCGTTCACCCTGCAGCTCGGCGACCCCAACGTGATCGCCGAGCGCACCGGCATCGCCACCGTCGCCGACTTCCGCCGCGCCGACGTTGCCGCCGGCGGCCAGGGCGCGCCGCTGCTGCCGATCTTCCATGCCGCGCTGCTGGCCCGGCCGGGCGCGACGCGCGTGGTGCTGAACCTCGGCGGCATCGCCAACATCACCGTGCTCGGCGCCGACGGCAGCGTGATCGGCTTCGATACCGGCCCCGCCAACGGCCTGCTGGACGCGTGGTGCCTGCAGCACCTCGCCGCGCCGTTCGACCGCAACGGCGCCTTCGCCGCGCGCGGCCGCTGCGACACGGCGCTGCTGGCGCGGTTGCTGGACGATCCCTACTTCGCGCTGCCGCCGCCGAAGAGCACCGGCCGCGAACACTTCCAGCTCGGCTGGCTGGAGCAGCGTCTGCAGGACGCGGCGCTGCGCCCCGAGGACGTGCAGGCCACGCTGGTCGAACTGACCGCGCGCAGCGTCGCGCAGGCGATCGACGCGCATGCCGACGGCGCCGGCGAGGTGCTGGCGTGCGGCGGCGGCGTGCACAACCCGGTGCTGATGGCGGCGCTGCGGCGCGTGCTGGCGCCGCGCTCGATCGGCAGCGTCGCGCTGCTCGGCCTCGATCCCGACTACGTCGAGGCGATGGCGTTCGCCTGGCTGGCGCACGCGCGCCTGGAGGGCCGTACCGGCAACCTGCCGGCCGTCACCGGCGCGCGCGGCGCGCGCGTGCTCGGCGGGATCTACGCCCCGCGCTGACGCGGGTCACGTCTTGCTGCCGCCCGGCGGTTTCGGCTTGCCCGGCGGCTTGGCGCCGCCCTGCGCCTGCAGCAGCGCCAGCGTGCTTTCCGGAATCTGCTCCAGCGCCTGCATCGCCTCGCGGAAGGCGGCCGCCTCATCGTGATCCCAGGTGCCGGCGAGACGCGCGATGTCGTTGACCTCGCGCAGGCTGAGGTCGTCGCCGCCGAGGCCGAGGCCGTGGCGCAACGCGTGCAGAATCACGTCGTTGATCGACCACCGGCGCTCACGCGCCAGCGCCATGATGCGCTCGGCCAGCGCCCCATCGATGTCGCGCACCAGAATGTCCGGCACCCGCGTCTTCCCCCCGCAGTGCCCCCTGTGGCGGGGATTGTGTCAGTTTTTCGGCCGCGCGACACGGCGCGCGGCGGCGCTCAACGCCCCGGCCGGTCCACCGGCACGCGCCGCGCCAGCCACAGGAACAACAGCAGGGCGGGCAGGATCGCCACGGTGGTGAACACGAAGTAGCGTTCGTAGCCCGGCATCGTCGCCTGCGGCGCGGCGGACAGCCACAACACCAGGCTGCCCGAGGCCAGCCCCAGCAGCTTGCCGGGCAGGTTCACCAGCGAGCTGAACAGCGCGTACTGGGTCGCGGTATAGCGCTGGTTGACCAGCGCCGACAGGTACGCCACCGCCACCGTGCCGAGGAAGCCCCCGGCGAGGTTCTCGCCGGAGATCGCCAGCACGAAGATCTCCGTGCTGCCGTGCGTTTGCGCCAGCAGCACGTACAGCAAGTTGCTGGCCGCGCCCAGGATCATCGCCAGCCACAGGCAGCGCACGATGCCCCAGCGCGCCACCGCCACGCCGCCGACAAACGCGCCGGCGATGCCGATCCACACGCCGTACAGCTTGGTGACCAGGCCGATCTCGGTCTTGCTGAAGCCGGCGGCGAGGTAGAACGGGCCGACCAGGCCGCCGCTCAGCGCCTGGTCGGAGATCTTGAACAGCAGCACGAACGCGAGCAGGCCGATGCCGATGCGGCCGCGATAGCGGCGGAAGAAGTCGGCGAACGGCGCGACCACGCCCTCGCGCATCGACGCGCGCCAGCCGCTCGTCGCGGGCCGCGCCTGCGCCGGCTCGGCAGCGAGCAGCGTCGCCGCGGCCGGCACCAGCATGGATGCGGCCATGATCGCGTAGACCGTCGGCCATGCCATGTGATCGGCCATGATCAGCGCGGCGGCATAGCTGAGGATCAGCGCCAGGCGATAGCCCAGCGTGTAGGTGGCGGCCAGCGCGCCCTGCGCCTCCGGCGGCGCGATCTCCACGCGGTAGGCGTCGACCACGATGTCCTGGGTGGCGCCGGCGAACGCGGTGAACAGGGTCAGCGCGACGAACGGCGCGAGCGCCCCCGGCGCGACCGCGGCCATGCCGAGCAGGCCCAGCGCGACCGCGAGCTGCGCCGCCAGCAGCCATCCGCGGCGCAGGCCGACGCGACCGAACAGCGGCAGTCGCCAGCGGTCGACCAGCGGCGCCCACAGGAACTTCAGCGCGTAGCTCAGCCCCGCGCCCGCCAGCAGGGTGATCTGGTCCAGCCGGTAGCCGCTCTCCTTCAGCCAGAACGCCAGCGTGCCGGACACCAGCAGGAACGGCAGGCCGGAGCCGAAGCCGAGGAACAGCATGGTCAGCGCGGAAGGCTGCGCCAGCGTCCGCCAGGTGCCGCGCCAGTCCGCAGCACGGGCACTCATTCGCGGTAGTCGACCGTGTACGGCGCGTGGTCGGAGTAGCGCTGCTCGCGGTAGATCGAGCACGCCTCGAGCCGGCCGCGCAGGCCCGGCGTGGCGATCTGGTAATCGATGCGCCAACCGACGTCGTTGGCGCGCGCGTTGCCGCGGTTCGACCACCAGGTGTACTCGACCGCCTCCGGCTTCAGCGCGCGGAAGGTGTCCACCCAGCCGCGCTCGTCGATCAGCGCGTTCAACCAGGCGCGTTCCTCCGGCAGGCAGCCGGAGTTCTTCTGGTTGGAGGTCCAGTTCTTGATGTCGAGGCGGCTGCGCACGATGTTCCAGTCGCCGCACAGCACGTAGTCGCGGCCGCTGGCGCGCCAGCGCTCGAAGATCGGCATCAGCCAGTCCATCACCTTGAACTTGAACCGCTGACGCTCGTCGCCGGAAGAACCGGACGGCACGTACAGCGAGACCACGCTCAAGTTGCCGAACTGCGCCTCGAGATAGCGCCCCTCACTGTCGAACGGCTCCCAGCCGAGCGTGTTCAGCACCGCGTCCGGCTCGCGCCTGGCGTAGATGGCGACGCCGCTGTAGCCCTTCTTGCTGCGCGCGTCGTGGAAGAAGCAGTGATAGCCCTTCGGGCGGAACACGCCATCGCCGAGCTGGTGCTCCTGCGCCTTGGTCTCCTGCAGGCAGACCACGTCGGCGTGCTGCGTGCGCAGCCAGTCGTAGAAGCCTTTCGTGGCGGCCGAGCGGATGCCGTTGGCGTTGAAGGTGACGACTCTCACGGGACTCGGGACTCGGGAAGGGGGACTCGGGGATAATAGCCGGAAGCGGGTGACGCTCATGAGCGGAATACTTCTGCCGCGCCCGAGCGTCGGGTATGCCGAGGAGGCCTACCGAGTCCCGAGTCCGAGTCCCGAGTCCCGATGCAAGACCACCAACGCGACTTCCTCGACCTCGCCCTCGAACGCGGCGTGCTGCGCTTCGGCGAGTTCACCCTGAAGTCGGGCCGGCAGAGCCCGTACTTCTTCAACCTCGGCCGCATCGCCTCGGGCGCGGCGCTGGCGCGGCTCGGCCGCGCCTACGCGGCGACCCTGGTGCAGTCGGGACTCGCCTTCGACATGCTGTTCGGGCCCGCCTACAAGGGCATCCCGCTGGCCGCCGCCACCGCCATCGCGCTGGCCGAGCAGCACGGCCGCGACCTGCCCTGGGCCTACAACCGCAAGGAGGCCAAGGACCACGGCGAAGGCGGCCTGCTGGTCGGCGCGCCGCTCGCGGGCCGCGTGCTGATCGTCGACGACGTGATCACCGCCGGCACCGCGGTGCGCGAGTCGCTGGCGCTGATCCGCGCCGCGGGCGCCGAACCGGCCGGCGTGCTGATCGCGCTGGACCGCCAGGAGCGCGGTCAGGGCGAGCGCTCGGCGGCGCAGGAGGTGGCGGCGGACTACGGCATCCCGGTGCTGGCGATCGCGCGCCTCGCCGACATCCTGGCGTATGCCGCGCTGCGTCCGGAACTGACCGCGCAGCGGCCGCGCCTCGTCAGCTACCGCGAGCGCTACGGCGTCGCCGACGAGGCGTGATCCGGCGCGCATCTTGCTAGGAATCGGCTGGCCTATACTCGCCCCGACCCGAGGTGTCCCCATGCCGAAGTTCCCGCTCGCCGCCGCGCTCGCGCTCGTCGTCAGCTTTGCCGCCGTAGCCGAGCAATCCACGCAGCATCCGACCCAGCACTTCCGCTGGCGCGACGCGCAAGGCGAGCTGCACTACGCCGACCTGCTGCCGGCGGACGCGCTGAAGAGCGGCTACGACGTGGTCGACGACCGCGGCCTGCTGATCCGCCGCGTCGAAGGCACGCGCACGCCGGAGCAGCTCAAGGCGGCGCAGGAGGCTGCCGAACAGGCCGCCAGCGCCAAGCGCGCCGCCAACGAGCAGGCGCGCCGCGACCGTCAGCTGCTGGCCGCTTATCCGAGCGAGGACGAACTGCAGATCGCGCACCGCGAACAGCTCGCGTCGCTCGACCAGAACATCCACACCGACGAGCTGAACCTGAAGAACCAAGAGCGCGCGCTGTCCGACCTGCTCGCGCACGCCGCCGACATCGAGCACGGCGGCAAGCCGGTGCCGAAGTTCATCGCCGACAAGATCGCCGAGCAGCGCCAGGCGGTCGCCGACCAGCGCAACACGCTCGACCAGCACCGCGCCGAGCGCGCCGAGACGGCCATGCGCCTCGACCAGGAACTGGCGCACTACCGCGCCCTGCGCGCCCAGCGCGAAGCCGAGTACGGCGGCAGCTAGACGGGCGCCGCCGCGCCGACGGCGCCCGTGCGCGGTCCGGCCCCGCTCAGAACGGCAGCTTCAGCGACGCATCGACCGCCAGCAGCTGCGTGCGGAACACCTGCTGGATGCGCGTGAGCGCATCCGCGCTGTCCGCATCGAAACGCAGCACCAGCACCGGCGTGGTGTTGGACGGGCGCACCAAGCCCCAGCCGTCCGGCCAGTCGGCGCGCACGCCGTCGATGGTGGTGATGCGTGCGCCGTCGAACTTCGCCTGCGCGCGGAAGCGTTCCATGAAGCGGTAGTGCTCGCCCTCCTGCATGGCGATCTTCAGCTCCGGCGTGGACACGCCCTTCGGCAGGGTGGCGAAGATCTCCGCCGGGCTGCGCCCGTCGAGGTCGCCGGCGACGATCTCCATCAGCCGCGCCGCGGCGTAGATGCCGTCGTCGAAGCCGTACCAGCGCTCGCGGAAGAAGAAGTGCCCGCTCATCTCGCCGGCCAGCGCCGCCTCGGTCTCCTTCATCTTCGCCTTGATCAGCGAATGGCCGGTGCGCCACATCACCGGGCTGCCGCCGTGCTTGAGCACCACCGACTGCAGGTGGCCGGTGCACTTCACGTCGTAGATGATCGTCGCGCCCGGGTTGCGCGTCAGCACGTCGATCGCGAACAGCATCAGCAGGCGGTCCGGGTAAATGATCTCGCCGTCCCTGGTGACCACGCCGAGGCGGTCGCCGTCGCCGTCGAAGGCGAGGCCGAGATCGGCGCCCATGCGCTGCACGGCCATGATCAGGTCGGCCAGGTTGTGCGGATCGGACGGGTCCGGATGGTGGTTGGGGAAGGTGCCGTCGACCTCGCAGTACAGCGGGATCACCTCGCAGCCGATGCCCTGCAGCACCTGCGGCGCGATCGCGCCGGGGATGCCGTTGCCGCAGTCGACCACCACCTTCAGGCGGCGCTCGGTCTGGATGTCGGAGGCGATGCGGTCGATGTAGTCGTGGGTGACGTTGAGCGAGCGCGCGCTGCCCTGGCCGTCGCGCAGGCGGTGCTCGGCGATGCGCGCGTACAGCCCCTGGATGGCGTCCTCGGCCAGCGTCTCGCCGCCGAGCACGATCTTGAAGCCGTTGTAGTCGGGCGGGTTGTGGCTGCCGGTGACGGCGACGCCGGAGCCGACGTTCAGCGCGTAGGCGGCGAAGTACACCACCGGCGTCGGCACCGCGCCGACGTCGATCACGTGCATGCCGGCCGCGCGCAGGCCCTCGATCAGCGCGCCGGCCATGTCCGGGCCGGACAGGCGGCCGTCGCGGCCGACCACGATTTCCTCGAGGCCGCGATCGCGCGCCTCGCTGCCGATCGCCTGGCCGATCAGGCGCGCCACGTCCGCGCTCAGCGACTGCCCGACCACGCCGCGGATGTCGTAGGCGCGGAAGATGCTGCGGTCCACCGCGACCGGCGCCGCGGGCGCGGCGGCAGCGGCGGGCGCCGCGGAACGCGCGGCCGGCTTGGGGGTTTCACGGATCACATCGGCCAACGTCGGTTCCTCCATCGAGACGATTCCCTTGACGCGCGCGCGCAGGATCGCCGCGCCGCGCATCCACAACAGCGTCACGCCGACCAGCAGGCACAGCGCGGCCAGTACCAGCGCGAGCGCCAGCGAATGCGGCAGCACGATGAACAGCGCCGGCGCGGCGACCGCCACGCGCAGCGCGCTGCCGGGCACCGGCACGCCGGCATCCTCGGCCAGATCGGCGCGGTCGCCGCCGCGCGTCAGCAGCAGCATGTCGCCGCGACCGTCGCCCTGGCGCAGCTCCAGGCGTCCGTCGTCGGCCGGCAGCGAGCGGAAACGGTTCTGCAGCGGCGCAAACGGCAGCTCCACCCAGGCGTAGGCGACGCGCTGCGCATCGACCACCACCGGCAGCGCCCAGGTCAACCGGCGCTCCCCGCCGACGCCGCGCGTCTGCATCGGCGCGGGCGCGCCGCTGCTCAGCGCGGCGGTCAACTGCGCGGCCTTGGCGTAGCCGAAGCGACCGAAATCGACGTGCAGGACCTCGCCGAGGTCGGCGCTGAAGAACTGCACCGCGGCGCCGGGCAGCAACGCCTGCGCGCGCTGCGCCGCGACGGCACGGCCGTCGGCGTCGCCCAGGCGCAGCGCCGCGAGCAGCTCCGGATCGGCCAGCACGCGGGTGACGCGCGCGCGCTCGTCGGAAACCGCCGAGGTCAGCGCCTGCACCGCCGTCTGCCGCACCCGCTCCAGCCCCGCGCGCGCGGCGGCGTCGCGCTGGATCAGCCAGGCCTGCCAGGCGGCGAACGCCGCCAGCGCCAGCAGCAGGGTGGCGCCGGCCAGCGGCAGCAGGCGCCGGAGCGCCTGCACGAGCTGCGCGGGGCACACGCGTGGGGAGCGAGGGCGCGGCGCCTTGACCGGTGCGTTCATGCGTTGCCTCCGCGTGGTTCAGCCGACGCCGGTGGAACCGAATCCGCCTTCGCCGCGTGCGCTCGGCGCGAACTCGTCCACCCTCCGCAACTGCGCGCGCCCGACCGGCACGAACATCAGCTGCGCGATGCGATCCCCCGGCGCGATGGTAAAAGCCGCGTCGCCGCGGTTCCAGCAGGAAATCATCAGCGGACCCTGGTAGTCGGCGTCGATCAGGCCGACCAGGTTGCCGAGCACGATGCCGTGCTTATGCCCGAGCCCGGAGCGCGGCAGGATCAGCGCGCACCAGCGCGGGTCGCCGAGGTGGACGGCGATGCCGGTCGGGATCAGCGCGCTGGCGCCGGGCGCGAGCGTCAGCGGCGCCGGCGGCGCGGCGCGCAGGTCCATCGCGGCGGCGCCGTCGGTGGCGTAAGCCGGCAGGGGAATCTCCGTACCGAGGCGCGGGTCCAGCACCTTCAGCTCGACGTCGATCATGGGCGCTCCGTGCGCGTGCTGCGATAGCGTTCGACGATGCGGGCGAGCAGCGCGTCCGCCAGCACGCGCTTGGGCGCCTCGGCCAGGGCCGCGTCGCCGCCCGGCCAGTAGAGGTGCAGCGCGTTGCGCTCGCTCTCGAAGCCCGCGCCGGCGCCGACGCGGTTGGCGGCGATCATGTCGAGGCCCTTGCCGGCCAGCTTGGCGCGCGCGTAGGCCTCGACGTCGCGGGTCTCGGCGGCGAAGCCGACCAGGAACGGCCGCCGCGGCAGCGCCGCGATCTCGGCGAGGATGTCCGGGTTCTGCACCAGATCCAGCGCCAGCCCGGCGGCGCCGGCCTTCTTCAGCTTGTGCGCGCTGACCTCGGCGGGGCGGTAGTCGCCGACCGCCGCGGCCGACACGAAGATGTCGCTGCGCGCGGCCGCCGCCTGCACCGCATCGCGCATCTCGCGCGCGCTGCGCACGTCGATGCGCTCGGCCACGCCCGGCGGCGTCGGCAGGTGCACCGGGCCGGCGACCAGCGTGACCGCGGCGCCCTGCGCCGCCGCCGCCTCGGCGACGGCGAAGCCCATGCGCCCGGAGCTGCGATTGCCGATGAAACGCACCGGGTCGATGTCCTCGTAGGTCGGGCCGGCGCTGACCAGCACGGACAGGCCGGCCAGCGCGCCGCCGCCGTCGAGGCGCGCCAGCGCGGCGACGATCGCGTCCGGCTCCAGCAGCCGGCCAGGCCCGGACTCGCCTTCCGCCAGCGGACCCTCGGCGGGGCCGAACACCGTCGCACCGCGCGCGCGCAGCGTCGCCATGTTGGCCTGCGTGGCCGCGTGCAGCCACATGCGGTGGTTCATCGCCGGCGCCAGCGCCAGCGGCGCGGTGCTGGCCAGGCACAGCGTGGTCAACAGGTCGTCGGCGAGGCCGTGGGCGAGGCGCGCGATCACGTCGGCCGAGGCGGGCGCGATCACGATGCGCTCGGCCCAGCGCGCCAGCTCGAGGTGGCCCATCGCCGCCTCCGCCTGCGCGTCCCACAGGCCGCTGCGCACCGGCTGTCCGGACAGCGCCTGGAAGGTCTGCGCGGTGACGAAGCGCTCCGCGTTCGCGGTCAGCACCACGCGCACCTCGGCGCCGGCGTCGCGCAGGCGGCGCACCAGCTCGCAGGCCTTGTAGGCGGCGATGCCGCCGGACACCCCGAGCAGGATGCGGCGCTTGGCGAGGACGGGCACGCTCATGTAGGACGGTTCCGACGCGAGGGAACCGCGCTAGCTTACCGGATTCGACCCCAACGCCCGCTGTCGCGCACCGCGCCGCGCGCCGAGACTGCACGCCTCCACCCGCACGCGAGGCGCCGCACCGATGAGCATCCGCGACTGGCCCGCCGACGAACGTCCGCGCGAGAGGCTGCTGGCGCACGGCCCCGCGACGCTGGCCGACGCCGAGCTGCTGGCGGTGCTGCTGGGCAGCGGCATCCGCGGCAAGAGCGCGGTGGCGCTGGGCCGCGAACTGCTCGCCGAAGCCGGCGGCCTGGGCGCGCTGCTGGCTGCGGACGGCGTCGGCAACGCGCGCGGGCTCGGCCCGGCCAAACGCGCGCGGCTGGCCTCGGCGCTGGAGCTGGCGCGCCGCTGCCTCGCCGACGAGCTGCAGCGCGGGCCGCCGCTGACCAGCCCCGGCGACAGCGCCGCCTACCTGAAGGCGCGCCTCGCGCACCTGCCGTACGAGGTGTTCGTGTGCCTGTTCCTCGACAACCGCCACCGCGTACTCGCCTGCGACGAGCTGTTCCGCGGCACGATCGACGGTGCCGCCGTGCATCCGCGCGAAGTGGTGCGCGCCTGCCTGAAGCGCAACGCCGCGGCGGTGATCTTCGCCCACAACCATCCGTCCGGCGTCGCCGAACCCAGCGCCGCCGACCGCGCGATCACCCGCGAGCTGCGCGATGCGCTCGGCCTGGTCGGCGTGCGCGTGCTCGATCACCTGGTGGTCGGCGCCGGCACGCCGGTGTCGATGGCCTCGCTGGGCCTGCTCTAGATGCCGCGAAAAAGTTCTTCCCCGAAGCAGGGCGCGGTGCCGGGGCCGCAGCCGCTCCCGCCGCCGGCGAGTACGGCCAAAAAAAAAAGACGGCGCGGGTGTCACCGCCGCGCCGTCGCCATCTACCACTGCGTTGGAGTCGGGGCGGGGAGCCCCCTGCCCTGACGGAGGGGTGCCGTCGAGCCCGCCCATCCTGGGCAAATGCTGTGACAGCGCGGTGACCGCCCGGGTTCACGGCGACTTATGCACAATCCGCCCGCTCATGCGTTTGGATCGCACGGTTGTAGTCGTTTATCGCCATTCAACTGCAACATATTGATTTTTAGATATTTTGATTGAAGGCAGTCACGCCGAAGGCCGCCGAAACCGTTTCGCGGCGCGGAACGGCCAGCTTCATCCACAAACTTATCCACAGCTTTCGCCCTCCATCCACCCCTTGACGAAACGGCATATCGGCGCCGCGCTCGGCGCCGCGCGGCCTGCGGCGGACGCCAGCCTTCCCGCGGCCCGTCGCGGCTTCTGCGCGCAAGGCGGCTGCGCTAGCATGCGCGGTCCAACCCCCGCATGCCCGACCCGTGAAAGACCAGCTGCGTGATCTCGTGCTGCAGGCGCTCGCCGCACTGCAGCAGAACGGCACCCTGCCCGCCATCGAACCGCCCGCCTTCGTGATCGAGCGCGCGCGCAGCAAGGAGCACGGCGACTTCGCCACCAACCTCGCCCTGCTGCTGGCCAAGCCGGCCGGCCGCAAGCCGCGCGACGTGGCGGAGGCGATCCGCGCGGCGCTGCGGGCGACGCCCGGCCTCGCCAAGGTCGAGATCGCCGGCCCCGGCTTCATCAACTTCTTCCTCGGCGCCGAGGCCTACCACGACGAGGTGCGCGCGATCCTCGCGCGCGGCGCCGCCTACGGGCGCGGCGCGACCGGCCACGGCCACCGCGTCGGCGTGGAGTTCGTCTCGGCGAACCCGACCGGCCCGCTGCACGTCGGCCACGGCCGCGCGGCGGCGATCGGCGACAGCCTGGCGCGCCTGCTCGAGGCGACCGGCTGGGCGGTGACGCGCGAGTTCTACTACAACGACGCCGGCGCGCAGATCCACAATCTCGCGCTGTCGGTGCAGGCGCGCTGCAAGGGCGTCGCGCCGGACGACGCGGGCTGGCCCGAGGACGGCTACCGCGGCGAGTACATCCGGGACGTCGCGCGCGCCTACCTCGACCGCGAGTCGGTGCACGCCGACGGCCAGGACGTGGCCGGCAAGGGCGACCCCGACGATCTCGAGGCGATCCGCCGCTTCGCCGTCGCCTACCTGCGCCGCGAGCAGGATCTCGACCTGAAGGCGTTCGGCGTGCGCTTCGACGTCTACTACCTCGAGTCCTCGCTGTACGGCGAGGGCAAGGTCGAGGAAACCGTGCGTCGCCTGGTGGCGATGGGCCACACCTACGAGGAAGGCGGCGCGCTGTGGCTGAAGACCACCGACTTCGGCGACGACAAGGATCGCGTCATGCGCAAGTCGGACGGCAGCTACACCTACTTCCTGCCCGACGTCGCCTACCACCTGAGCAAATGGCAGCGCGGCTACGAGCGCGCGATCACCGAACTCGGCGCCGACCACCACGGCTCGCTGGCGCGCGTGCGCGCCGGCCTGCAGGCACTGGACGCGGGCATCCCCAAAGGCTGGCCCGAGTACGTGCTGCACCAGATGGTCACGGTGATGCGCGGCGGCGAGGAGGTGAAGCTCTCCAAGCGCGCCGGCAGCTACGTCACCCTGCGCGACCTGATCGACGAGGCCGGCCGCGACGCCACGCGCTACTTCCTGATCGCGCGCAAGTCGGACTCGCAGCTCACCTTCGACATCGACCTGGCGCGCGCGCAGACCAACGACAACCCGGTCTACTACATCCAGTACGCGCACGCACGCGTGTGCAGCGTGCAGCGCCAGCTCGGCGAGAAGGGCCTGGCCTGGAACCGCGGCAACGGCCTGGCGAAACTCGGCCTGCTGGCCACGGAACACGAGAACGCGCTGATGGTCGAACTGTCGCGCTATCCCGAGATCGTGGAGGCGGCGGCGGCCAACCTCGAGCCGCACCTGGTCGCGCAGTACCTGCGCGAACTCGCCTACGCCTTCCACACCTACTACAACGCGCACCAGTTCATCGTCGACGACGCCGACCTGCGCGACGCGCGCCTGACGCTGGCGCTGGCGGCGAAACAGGTGCTGGCGAACGGACTGAACCTGCTGGGCGTCGGCGCCCCGGAGAGCATGTGATGGCGGCAAAACGCGGCAAGCAGGCGGTGCGCAGCGGCAACGGCGGCTGGCCGGCCTGGGTCTGGCTGTGCCTCGGCGTGCTGCTCGGCCTGGTGCTCTCGGCGGTGGTGCTGGTCAAGGACTGGGCGCCGGCGCTGCGCCGCCACGATGGCCCCGCGCCCAACCCCGAGGCCAGCGCGCCCAAGGCCAGCGAGCCCGGCGTCGCCGACCAGGCGCAGGCCGATGCGGCGAAGAAGCGTCCGACCTACGACTTCTACTCGGTGCTGCCGGAGAAGGAAGTGGTGATCCCGGATGCCGAAATCTCCGCCAAGGCGCGCGCCGAAGCGCAGGCGCGCCAGCAGCAGGCGGGCGCGGCGGCGCCGCCGGCCGCGGGCAGCGGCTACCTGCTGCAGGTCGGCTCCTTCCCCAACGCCACCGACGCCGACGGCATGAAGGCCAAGCTGGCGCTGCAGGGTTTCGTCGCCAGCGTGCAGCCGGTCACCATCAACGGCCAGACCTGGCACCGCGTGCGCCTGGGCCCGTTCCGTTCGGCCGGCGAGCTGGAATCGACCAAGCAGAAGCTCGCCGGTGCCGGCATCCACGCGATCGCGCTGAAGGAAAGCGACTGAGGGGCCGGGACTCGGGAAGAGCGTAGCGTGCAGGGTGGGCTTCGGCCCACCATCGCGTCCATCGCAATGGGACGAAGGTGGGCTGAAAGCCCACCCTGCAGCCCGCGCCACAATGGATGGCGGCCGGCGCGCGGCGCGCGTCAGGCGCGCTTGCGCTTGAGGCGGATCAGCGCCGAGATGTCCTCGTCGCCGTGGCCGCGCGCCATCAGCTCGGCGTAATCGGCCAGCGACTTCTCGATCACGCTGCGGTCGATGCCGGCGCCTTCGGCGATGCCGCGCACGATCGAGAGATCCTTGTGCAGCAGGCCGAGTTTGAAGCCGACCGCGAACTCGTCGCGCAGCATCGTCGCGCCGCGCTTCTCCAGGAACCAGTTGCCGGCCGCGCCGGCGCCCAGCGTCGGCAGCAGGCGCTCGGGTTCGAGCCCCAGCGCCTCGCCCAGCGCCAGCCCTTCGCAGACCGCCTGCGCGATGCCGGCGACCAGCACCTGGTTGATCGCCTTGGTCGCCTGGCCGGCGCCGCTCGGGCCCATGTGCGTGATGCGCAGCGCGTAGGTTTCCAGCACCGGTCGCGCGCGCTCCAGCGCCGCGGCCTCGCCGCCCACCATCACCGACAGCCGGCCGTTCCTCGCGCCCTCGACGCCGCCGGAGACCGGCGCGTCGAGAAAATGCGCGCCGGCCGCGGCCAGCATCGCCGCCGCCTGTTTCGCGGTGTCCGGCGCGACCGTGGAGTGGTCGATCACGACCGTGCCCGGCTTTGCCTGCGGCGCCAGCGCGGCGACCGTCGCCAGCACGTCGGCGTCGGCGGTGACGCACAGCGCGATCACGTCGCACTGCGCCGCCAGCGCCGCCGTCGTCGCCGGCGCGGCGACGCCGAGCTCGCGCGCCAGCGCCTCCGCCCTGGCCTGCGTGCGGTTGCCCACCGCGGCCAGCAGGCCGCGCGCGTGCAGGAGGCGCGCCATGGGGTCGCCCATGGCTCCGAGACCCACGAATCCCGCCTTCAGCGTCATCTCTCGTATTCCCGAATCAGTAACGTTCTTCAAGGTAGGTATAGCCGGTCAGGCCGGCCTCCAATGCAGCCTGCAATTTGGCCGCCTCGTCCGCGCCAAGGCCGGCGGCGGCGAGCTTGTCGCGATAGGCGGCGCGCAGCGCGTCGATGCCGTAGCCGACGTAGTCGAGCAGCATGTCGACGCGGTCGCCGCGGCGGAAGTCGCCGAGCACGAAGCGGCCGTCGCCGTCGAGCCGCACGTTCACCGCGTCGGTGTCGCCGAACAGGTTGTGAATGTCGCCCAGCGTTTCCTGGTAGGCGCCGACCATGAAGATGCCGAGGCGGTACGGTTCGCCGACGCGCGGCGCGTGCAGCGGCAGGCTGACGTCGACGCCGGCGGCATCGACGTACTGGTCGATGCGGCCATCGGAATCGCAGGTGAGGTCGGCCAGCACGCCGCGGCGTTCCGGGCGCTCGTCGAGACGCGCCAGCGGCACGATCGGAAACACCTGGTCGATCGCCCACACGTCCGGCACCGACTCGAACACCGAGAAGTTGACGAAGTACTTGTCGACCAGCTTGGCGTCCAGCTCGTCCAGCGCCTCGCGGTGCGCGCGCTCGGCCGGCGACAGCCGCGCGCGCACGCCATGCGCGATGGCGAAATACAGATCGTCCAGGCGCGCCCGCGCGGCCAGGTCGAGCTGGCCCAGCGCGTACAGCGCCTGGCCTTCGGCGAGGTGGTGCTGCGCTTCCTGGTACAGCTCCAGCGGCGGACGCACGTCCAGCGCGGCGTGGATGCCGCGCAGGTGGCGCAGCACGGCCGGCTCGCCGGGGCGCGCCGGCGCGATCGCGCCTTCGGGCGCAGGCTCGACTTCGCTGACGTTGACCACCAGCACGGCGTGGTGCGCGGTCATCGCACGACCGGCCTCGGTGATCACGCGCGGCGGCGCCAGCCCTTCGGCGGCGCAGGCCTCGGCCAGCGGCTGCACGATGGTGGAGGCGTACTGCTCGAGCCCGTAGTTGACCGAGCAGAAGCCGCGCGAGCGCGTGCCCTCGTAGTCGACGCCGAGGCCGCCGCCGACGTCGACGTAGCGCAGGCCGATGCCGAGCCGGGTCAACTCGACGAAATGACGCACCGCCTCGCGCATGCCGGCGGCGACGTCGCGCACGTTGGAGAGCTGCGAGCCCATGTGGAAGTGCAGCAGCTTCAGCGCCGGCGCGAGGCCGGCCGCCTGCAGGCGCCCGACCAGCTCCAGCACCTGGTTCGGATTGAGACCGAACTTGGCCTTGTCGCCGCCGGTGTTCTGCCACTTGCCGGCGCCGATGGTGGCGAGGCGCACGCGCACGCCGAGCAGCGGCGCGACGCCGAGCGCATGCGCCTCCTCGATCACGTGCTCGAGTTCGGACAGTTTCTCGATGACGATGAACACGTCGAGGCCGAGCTTGCGCCCGATCAGCGCGAGGCGCACGTACTCGCGGTCCTTGTAGCCGTTGCAGACGACCACGCTGCCCGGCCTGGCCAGGCCGAGCACGGCCATCAGCTCCGGCTTGGAGCCGGCCTCGAGGCCGAAGCCGGCGTCGCCGGCGGCGGCCAGCGCGCCGGCCACCGCGCGCTGCTGGTTGACCTTGATCGGATACACCGCGGTGTAGCCGCCGGCGTAGCCGTGCGCGTCCATCGCCCGCGCGAACGCCTGCTGCAGGCGCGCCAGGCGGTCGCCGAGGATGTCCGGGAAGCGCAGCAGCAGCGGCAGGCGCAGGCCGGCGGCGCGCGCCTGCTCGACGGCGTCGGCCAGCGCCAGCGCGGGGCCGTCCGGCCCGCGCGGTCGCGCGGTCGCGCGGCCCTGCGCGTCGATGTCGAAATAGCCGTCACTCCAGTGCGGCACGGCGTAGGTGCGGCGCGCCTCGTCGATCGTCCAGGGGGTCGCCATCGTGGGAGTCTCCCGTACTTGGTTCCGCGGAGCCCGTCCGTCGCGTCGCCGCGCGATGGGCGCGGCGGCGGCGTGCGGGTCCGGGTCGAGTGGACGTCGCAGCGGCGGGCCTTGACGGGATCGCGCCCGCATATCCTGCGGGAGCGCTGGCGGCCGGGAGCCTCGTACGCCGCGGGGCCGCCAGGGCTGCGTAGTGTAGCGGCCGCGCGCGCTGATGTGTGTGCGCCCGCCCGGACCCGCTACAATCGCGCGCTGCGCACCGCCCCTTCACCGGAATTCCGCCCCATGTCGCAGCCCAACTGGTTCACCGAGGCCCACCCCGGCTCGGGCTCGTCCATCGGCTACCGCGTCGAACGCCTGCTGCACGCCGAGAAGACGCCGTTCCAGACCATCGAGATCTACCAGACCACCGACTGGGGCAACCTGATGGTGATCGACGGCTGCATCATGCTGACCAGCCGCGACAACTTCCTCTACCACGAGATGATGACGCACCCGGCGCTGTTCACCCACGCGCGCGCCAAGCGCGTGGTGATCATCGGCGGCGGCGACTGCGGCACGCTGCGCGAGGTGCTGAAGCACGAGGAAGTCGAGCATGCCGCGCAGGTCGAGATCGACGAGCGCGTCACCCGCCTCGCCGAGCAGTATTTCCCCGAGCTGTGCGCGTCCAACGCCGATCCGCGCGCCGAGCTGCTGTTCATCGACGGCATCAAGTACATGGCCGAATGCGAGCCGGACTCGCTGGACCTGATCATCGTCGATTCGACCGATCCGGTCGGCCCGGCGGAAGGGCTGTTCAACGCCGCGTTCTACGCGTCCTGCCACAAGGCGCTGCGCCAGGGCGGCATCCTCGTGCAGCAGTCGGAGTCGCCGCTGGCGCACCTCGAGCTGATCAAGTCGATGCGCGCGGCGATGCGCACGGCCGGCTTCCAGGCGCTGCGCACGCTGCCGTTCCCGCAGCCGTGCTACCCGACCGGCTGGTGGAGCTGCACGATGGCGCGCAAGGGCGCCGACCTCGCCGGCTTCCGCGAGCGCGGCGCCGCCAGCAAGCAGTTCGCCACGCGTTACTACAACGCCGACACGCACAAGGCCGCGCTGGCGCAGCCGGAGTTCATGCGCGAGGCGCTGGTCGACTGAGCGCCGCGCCGCGTTCAGAACAGCCGCGCGCGCGGCTTCGGCAGCAGCACCAGCGCCAGCGTCGCGAACGGGCCGAGCGGCAGCGACAGCAGGAACCAGAGCAGGCCGCCGCGGCCCTTGCCCTGCGCGAGGCCGGCGTTGATCAGGGCAAGCGTGCCCCAGCCGACGAAGTACGGGGCGCGCTCGGACGCGAACAGCGCGAGATGTTCCATCGCCTTCCTCCGGAGGTATCGCCAGGCATGCGCATCCGCCCGTTCCTTCCCGCCGCGCCTTGCCGCCGCTCCGTGGCGCACGCGGGCTGCGTGCGCTGGCCGAGCGGCCGATTCTAGGCCAGCCGCCCGAACCGCGCGCGACATGGCCGCCCGCATCGTTCCCGCGTTCGCCTTCATCATCGCGCTGATCGCGCTCGGCCACCTGCTCGGCCGCCGCCGCGTGCTGCCGGAACGCGCCGCCGACACGCTCAACCTGATCGTGCTGTACGTCAACCTGCCGGCGGCGGTGCTGCTGTATGCCTCGAAGCTGACCTGGTCGCCGCAACTGCTCGGCCTGGTCGCGGTGCCGTGGCTGCTGCTGGCCGCCAGCGCGCTGGCGGTGCTGGCGCTGGCGCGGCTGGCGCGCTGGCCGCGCGAGGTCACCGCGGTGCTGCTGCTGACGGTGCCGCTCGGCAACACCTCCTACCTCGGCTACCCGCTGACCGAGGCGCTGCTGGGCCCGGCGGCGCTGCCCTACGCGGTGGTCTACGACCAGTTCGGCTCGTTCGTGATCCTGTCCACCTACGGCCTCACCGTGCTGGCGCTGCACGGCCGCGGCGCGCGGCCGCGCGTCGGCGAGATCGCGCGCCGCATCCTCGCCTTCCCCGCATTCATCGCGCTGGTGCTGGCGCTGACCGTGGTGCCGGCGGAGCTGCCCGCGCCGCTGGCGACGATGCTGAAGCGCCTCGCCGACATGCTGATGCCGATGGTCGCGCTGGCGATCGGCCTGCAGCTCAAGCTGAAGCCGGAGCGCGCGCACCTGGCGCCGCTGGGCGTCGGCCTCGCGCTGAAGCTGCTCGCCCTGCCGGCGCTGGCGCTGGGCCTGTGCGCGCTGTTCGGCCTGCACGGGGAGCTGCGCGCCGCCGCGGTGCTGGAATCGGCGATGGCCTCGATGATCACCGCCGCCGCGCTGGCCTCGATGGCCGGGCTGGTGCCCGAACTGGCCGCGGCGATGGTCGGCTACGGCATCGTGCTGATGGCGGCGACGCTGCCGCTGTGGCTGGCGTTTTTACGCTGAGCCGCGCCGCGCCGTGGCACACTCGCGCCCTTCCATTCCCTGCCCGGAACGCGCCCGCATGCCGAAGACCGCGCTGCTGCTCTGCCTCATCTTCGCCGCCGCCGCGCATGCGCAGGACGCGCCGCAACCGCTCGCCCACATCGGCGACGCGACCGAGCGCACGGGCGCCGCGCCGGATGCGGCCGCGCTGCAGGCCTGGCGCGCCGATGCCGCCAAGGCGCTGGCCGCACGCGACGACGCCGGCGCGCTGGTCGCCGCCTCGATGCTGGCGGCAGGCGCCCGCGACGCCGCCACCGCGACGCGCGCCCTGCAACGTGCGGTCGAGCTGGCGCCCCGGGATCCCGACATCGCCTGGATCGCCGTGTGGCGCTGCGCGGACGTCGCCTCCTGCGCGCATGCGCGCGAGAACCTGCACACGCTCGAAGCCGACAACGCGGCGGTATGGCTGCCCGACCTGTATGCCGCCGCGCAGGCCGACGACGCCGCGCGCATCGTGCAGGCGCTGCAGGGCATGGCCGCGGCGAAGCGCTACGACGACCATCAGATGCACCTGCTGCCGCGCGTGCTCGACGCGCTGGGCCTGGTGCCGCCGCCGGCCGGCATGCAGGAAGGCGCCGACGCCGGCGCGCTGCGCGCCGGCGAGGCGATGGCGTTGACCAGCGTCGCCGCGATCCCGCCGCTGGCGCCGCTCGGCGCGGCCTGCGGCGCGGCGCAGGACGCCGCGCGCCAGGCGCTGTGCCTGCGCGTGGCCGAACGCATGCAGCAGGGCACCTCGCTGATGGCGCAGATGGTCGGCGAGGGCCTGGCGCGGCGCCTGCTGCGCGCGCCGCAGCCGCTGGCCGAGCTCGCCGCACGCCAGCGCGTGCGCGCCTGGCGCATGCAGAAGATGGCCGGGCTGATGCGCGAACTGGCCCGCGATCCCGCGCTGGCGCAGGCGTGGACCGTGGCGATGCGCGGCCACGCGCGCGAGGACGACGCCGTCGCCGCGCTGCTCGCCGCGCGCGGCATCCCGGTCGAGCCGCCGGCCGGCTGGCAGCCCGCCGTCGCCGCGCAGCGCGATCCGTAGCCGCGCCGCCGCACCGATGCGTCCGCTGCGTTTCCTCGGCCTGATCGCCGCGCTCGCCTGCGGCGCCGTGCACGCCGCGCCAACCGCCGAGGCTGCGCGCGCGGACGCGCTGGCGCAGTTCCGCAAGGACCTGGTCGGCGCGCTCGCGCCGCGCGCCGATGCCGAGCACCTGCTGGGCGCGGCGCTGCTGGCGCGCACGCTGCAGGCGCAGCCGCAACCGCTGACCTTTCACGACCTGCTGGCGCGCGCCGCCGCCGCCGCGGACGCCGGCCCGGCGGTGGCCTGGGCGCAGCTCGGCGACTGCGCCGACGCCACCTGCCCGCAGCCGCAGGCGCTGGCGAAGCTGCGGCAGCAGGCACCCGGCAACGCGGCCGTCTGGCTGCTGGCGCTGAATGCGGCCGCCGCCGCGAAAGACGCCGCGGCGGCGCGCGCCGCGCTCGCCGAGGCCGCCGCGCGCGACCGCTACGACGGCTATTCGGGCCCGCTGCTGCGGGCTGCCGCCGCGGCCAGCCTGGCCCTGCCGATGGATCCCGAGGTTGCGCGCGCACTGACCGGCAGCGCCGAAGCCACGGCGCCGGCGCAGTGGCTCGTCGTCGCCGGCAGCGTGGCCGCGCTGCCGCGGCCGGCGTTCTTCGCCGCCGCCGACCTCTGCCTCAGGCCGGCCGCGCCCGACGACGCGCTGCGCGCCGACTGCCTGGGGCTGGGCCATGCACTGGAAGGGAGCGACGGCTTCCTCGCCCGCCGCTTCGGCCTGCAGCTTCGCGCGCGGCTGGCGACCGACCCCGCGCGGCAGGCCGACGCGCAGCGCGAGATCCGCGACCTCACCTGGCAGTTCGAGCAGTACAGCCGGCTCGGCGTGCGCGCGCTGCGCGAAGCGGACGTCGCGCGCGCGCTGCTGACGCTCGCGCTGCGCGGCGACGGCGAGCTCGACGCCTGCCGCGCGCTGCTGCGCCGGTTCGGCGTGCCGCTGCAGGCGCCACCCGCCTGGCGGCCGCCGTCCGAGCGCCGGCCCTTGCCCGCCACGACCGCGCTGCCCTGAGTCCGCGCCGCACCGCGCCGGCGCAGTTTTGCGCCGCCGCCGCGGGCATGTACCCTTGGATCCGGGTCCAGGGGAGGAACGCGCATGCAGACCGTGCTGGTGGCAAGCAGCAAGGGCGGGTGCGGCAAGACCACGCTGACGACCAACCTGGCCGCGCATTACGCGCAGGACGGCAAGGCCGCCGTGGTGGTCGACGCCGATCGCCAGGCCTCCAGTTTCCGCTGGTGCGCGCGCCGCCCCGACGCCGTGCCCGGCGTGCTCGCGCTGGACGGCACGCGCCGCGCCGCGCTGGAGCGCGTGCCGCCCGATGCCGAGCGCGTGCTGATCGACGCCGCCGCCGGCAGCACGCCGGCCGATCTCGAACCCTGGCTCGAACAGGCCGATGCGGTGGTGGTGCCGGTCCTGCCCTCGCCGATCGACCTCGAAGCGACCGCGCCGTTCCTGCATGCGCTGGCCGCGGTCGGCCGCATCAAGCGCGGCAAGCTGCCGGTGGCGCTGGTCGCCAACCGCCTGAAGCCATGGACGCGCGCCAGCCAGGAAGCGCTGGACCTGCTCGCCGGCTTCCCGTTCCCGGTGGTCGCCGAGCTGCGCGACAGCCAGGCTTACGTGGTGCTGAGCGGACTCGGCAAGGGCATCTTCGACTACGGCTCCGAACAGGTGCGCAGCCACCAGGACGACTGGGGCCGGCTGCTGCGCTGGCTGAAGAAGCACGGCTGAGCGCGCCCGCGCGGCGCGCAGCGAGGTGGGCGATGAACGATCCGCGTCCTGCGCACGCCAACGTGCGCTTTCCGCCGCCGCTGGTCTACCTGCTGGCGCTGCTGCTCGGCTGGGCGCTGCAGCGCGCCTGGCCGCTGCCGCTGGGCCCGGCCGCGTGGGGGCCGGTGCTGCGCGCCGTCGGCGTGCTGCTGATCGCCGCCGGGCTGGGCCTGGCGCTGTGGGCGAACCTGCGCTTCCGCGCCGCCGGCACCTCGCCGGTGCCGGTGCGGCCGAGCGCCGCGCTGGTCGAGGCGGGGCCGTACCGCTGGACGCGCAACCCGATGTACCTCGGCCTCGCCCTGGCCAGCGCCGGCATCGCGCTGCTCGCGCATTCCGGCTGGATGCTGCTGGGCGCGCTCGCCGCCGCGCTCGTGATCGACCGCTACGCGATCGCGCGCGAGGAGCGCTACCTGCTGGCCGCCTTCGGCCAGGCCTACGCCGACTACTGCGCGCGCGTGCGGCGCTGGCTGTAGCGCGGCCTCACGCCGCGGCGTCGGCCTCGCGGTGGTAGCGCACCGCGGCCTCGACCTCCCGCTTCGAGCCGAGGAACACCGGCACGCGCTGGTGCAGGCCGGTCGGCTGCACCTCCAGCAGACGCCCGCGCCCGGTGCTGGCGGCGCCGCCGGCCTGCTCGACGATCAGCGCCATCGGGTTGGCCTCGTACATCAGGCGCAGGCGGCCGCCCTTGGCCTTGCACTTGGCGTCCAGCGGATAGGTGAAGATGCCGCCGCGGGTGATGATGCGGTGCACGTCGGCCACCATCGACGCCACCCAGCGCATGTTGAAGTCGCGCCCGCGCGGGCCCTCCTTGCCGGCCAGCAGGTCGCCGACGTAGCGCTGCATCGGCGCTTCCCAGTGGCGCTGGTTGGAGGCGTTGACGGCGAACTCCGAGGTCTCCTCGGGAATCTGCACGTCGCGGCGGGTGAGGATGAAGGTGCCGACCTCGCGGTCGAGCGTGAACACGTGCGTGCCGTGGCCGACGGTCAGCACCAGCAGCGTGCTCGGGCCGTACACGCAGTAGCCGGCGGCGACCTGCGCGGTACCCGGCTGCAGGAAGTGCACGGCGACCGGCTGGGTCACGCCGTCCGGGCAGCGCAGCACCGAGAAGATGGTGCCGACCGACACGTTGACGTCGATGTTTGAGCTGCCGTCCAGCGGGTCGAACAGCAGCAGGTAGTTGCCCTTCGGATAGGCGTCGGGGATCGGCTGCGGATCCTCCATCTCCTCCGAGGCGCAGGCGGCGAGGTGGCCGCCCCAGGCGTTCGCTTCCAGCAGGATCTCGTTGGACAGCACGTCCAGCTTCTTCTGCGCCTCGCCCTGCACGTTGCCGGTGCCGGCGTCGCCCAGCACGCCGCCCAGCGCGCCCTTGCCGATCGCGATCGAGATGCGCTTGCAGGCGCGCGCGACCACCTCGACCAGCAGGCGCAGCTCGGGGTTGATGCGCCCGGCGCGCTTCTCCTCGATCAGGAACTGGGTCAGCGAAATCGACGTCATGGCTCCGTCCGGCGTGGGCAAAGCGCGCATTGTCGCGGCTCGCCGCGGCCCGCGCCAGCCGCGCGCGCGGCGCGGTTCAGCGCGCGGTCGGATGGCTGCTGCCAGCACGCTGACAGCAGGGGGCAGGCACGCTGCCCGTCCCCTGCCGATGGAGTGAAGCCATGCGCGACACCGTCTATTTCCTCGCCTTCGACGGCTACGCCGACTGGGAGGCGGCGCTGGCCCTGTGCGAGATCCGCCGCCCCGGCACGTTCCGCGTACGGATCGCCGCGCCGTCGATGCGGCCGGTGGAGTCGATGGGCGGCCTGCGCGTGCAGCCGGACCTGACGCCGGCGGAGATCGATGCCGCGCGCGCGGCGCTGTTGATCCTGCCCGGCGGCACCGCCTGGGAGCGCGGCCTGGACGGCGGCGCGACCGACGCCGCGCGGCGCCTGCACGCCGCGGGCGCCTTCGTCGCCGGCATCTGCGCCGGCGCCCTGCCGCTGGCGCGCGCCGGCCTGCTCGATACGCGCTGGCACACCGGCAGCCTGCCCGGCTACCTCGAGGGCCTCGTGCCGGCCTATGCGGGTGCTGCGCTGTACGACGCCAGCCTGCTGGCGATCGAGGACGACCGCGTGATCACCGCCAGCAGCGCCGGCGGCGTCGAGTTCGCGCGCGCGGTGATCCGCGCACTGGCGCTGTACGACGAGGTCGACACCGCGCACTGGTACGCCCTGTACAAGCACGCCGTGCTGCCGCCGTGGTTCGCCGCGGAAGCCGGCGCCGCGCTGACGGAGGCCGCATGAGCGCGGCCCTGGTTCGTCGGCTGCGGCGCCTCGTGCGCTGGATCGCGCGCGCCTATGCGCCGCTGGCCGCGCGCGGCGCGCTGTTCGATGGCCGCGCCGACGCGGGCGCACGCGAGGCGGCCGTACCGGTCCCGCGCGCGCCGCCGGATCGGCCGCGGCCGTCCGTCCGGCGCGACGCCGCGACGCCGCGCCGCATCGCGGCCTGAGCGCGTCGCATGCGCGGAGACCGGGCGATGGCATCATGCGCGGATGCGCCGCGCCGACCGCCTGTTCCTGATCATCCACGCCCTGCGCGGCCGTCGTACCGCGTTGCCGGCGCGCCAGCTCGCCGAGACGCTCGGCGTGTCGCTGCGCACGGTCTATCGCGACATCGCCGACCTGCAGCTGTCCGGCGTGCCGATCGAGGGCGAAGCCGGCGTCGGCTACATGCTGCGCCGCGGCGCCGACATCCCGCCGCTGATGTTCACCGCCGAGGAACTGGAGGCGCTGGTGGTCGGCACGCGCTTCGTCAAGGCGTTCGCCGGCGCGCGCCTCGCCGGCAACGCGCAGGCGGCGCTGCTGAAGATCGAGGCGGTGCTGCCGCCGCAGCTGCGCGAGAGCGCGCTGCGCTCGCGCGTGTTCGCGCCGGGCCGGCGCTGGCGCGAGATCACCTCGGGGCTGATCGACCAGCTGCACGAGGCGATCGCGCAGCGCCGCGTGCTGCGCCTCGACTACCGCGACGAGGCCGGCCAGGCCAGCGAACGCGAGGTCGAGCCGCTGTGCCTCGCGTTCTGGGGCGGGGCCTGGACGCTGGGCGCCTGGTGCCGGCTGCGCCGGGACTTCCGCAACTTCCGTCCCGACCGCATCGCCGCGCTAACCGCGACCGGCGAGCGCTGCCCGGAAACGCCCGAGCGCAGCCTCGCCGCCTATCTGCGCGCGGTCGGCGCCGACGGCGCCGCCTGAGCGCACGCGGCGTCAACGCCGCAGCGCGCGGGACTGGCCGGGCGTGAGCCCGGTCAGCGCCTTGGCCGCCTGCGCGGCCAGCGCGCCCTTGCCGGGACGCAGGAACTGCGGGAACAGTACCAACGCCATGTCGAGGCCGGGCAGCGCGATCACGCCGAACACCAGCGAGGCGAACAGCCCCAGCGAGGCCGCGTCGCTCACGGCGTGGCGACGCCGTCCAGCCAGCGCAGGCGCGAGCGCGGCGTCGGATCCATCAGCACGCGCTCGGGCGCACCGCGCAGCAGGCCGCTCGCGGCCAGCGACTGCTCGACCGTATCCATCGCCGCGGCGAAGCCGCCGTGCAGCATCGCCCGGTCGCGCACCACGCCCAGCCAGACCAGCCACGGGCCGTCCTCGCGGATCGGCAACTGCGGGAAGTTGTTCGGCACGTCCAGCGTCACCAGCACGCCGGCCGGGCGCACGCCGGTGCCGCGGTAGCGGGCGAACGCCGCCCCGGCGCGCTGCGCGAACGCGTCCTCGCTGCCCTTCTTCACCGCGAAGACCTGCGCGACGACGATGCCGCGCGCGCCGTCGGGCTCGTCGACCGGGTCCACCGCCGGCAGCACGCTGATGCCGTGCTCGGCATGCAGCGGCCGCAGCAGCATCACGTCGTCGCTGTCCGGCAGGATCGCGTTGACCTTGGCGCGGTGCTCCCGCCACAGCGGCCCGTAGTAGAACGCGGCGTTGACGATCGGCCGCGCCTGGATGTCCTTGAAACCGCGCAACCAGGTGAAGTGGTCCGGGTTGCCGCGCTCGGTGAACTGGCCGAACACCATCGCGCCGAGTTGCTCGAAAGCTTCGGGAAAGTAGCTGTCGAAGTACTGCACGAAACGCGCGCGCTCGCCGTGCCTGACCGTGTAGCGGCGGAATTCGACGACCTGGTAATCCTTGAGATGCTGGACGCTGTTCATGGCGGTGACTCCGGCGGAAGGGGGGTGCTGTGCCCACGCCGTCGGTGCGCACGCGAGTACCAGCAGGCCGCCGGCGAGCAGGCGTTGCGGGGGCTTCATGGCGCTCCCTTGGGGGGAGTAGTCGCCGCAGGCTACGGTTAAAACAGGTCAATCCACGCCCTGATTCGGCGCTACCATCGCGGCATGGCCTTGCCGACGACGCGCGTGCTGGCGGTGCTGGACCTGCTGCAGGGTCACGGACGCATGAGCGGACCGGAACTGGCGCGCCGCGTCGGCGTCGACGTGCGCACGCTGCGCCGCTACATCGTGACGCTGGAGGAGCTCGGCATCCCGATCACCACCGAGCGCGGCCGCTACGGCGCCTACCTGCTGGTCGCCGGCTTCAAGCTGCCGCCGATGATGTTCACCAACGACGAGGCGGTGGCGCTGTCGGTGGGCATGCTGGCGGCGCGCGGCCTCGGCCTCGCCGCCGCGGCGCCGGCGGTGGCCAGCGTGCAGGCCAAGCTCGCGCGCGTGATGCCCGGCGGGCTGCAGCGCCGCGTGCACGCAATCGCGGAGACGGTCAAGGTCGACCTGCGGCACACGCCGCGCGCACCGGACAGCAACGCGGCGCTGATCGCGCTGACCGCGGCGGCGCAGGCACAGCAGCGCGTGCACCTGCGCTACGTCTCCGCCGAGGGCGCGGCCAGCGAGCGCGACTTCGATCCCTACGGCCTGGCCTACCACGCCGGCGCCTGGTACGCGCTCGGCATGTGCCACCTGCGCCGCGGCCTGCGCTCGTTCCGGCTCGACCGCGTACAGGGCGTCGCCGCGCTCGGTCGGCATTTCCGCCGTCCGGGCGATTTCGATGCGCTGGACCAGTTGCTGCGCAGCATCGCCAGCGCGCCGCGCGCCCACGCGATCGAGGTGCTGCTGCACACCGATCTCGAACGCGCGCGCCACGCGTTCTCGCTCGGCTTCGGCCTGCTGGAACCGGCAGCGGGCGGCGTGCTGTTGCGCAGCAGCGCCGACGACCTCGCCTGGTTCGCGCGCCAGCTCGCCGCGCTGCCGTTCGACTTCGCGGTGCAGCGCCCGGCGCGGTTGCGCCAGGAGTTGCGGAAGCGCGCGCAGCGGCTGCAGGCGCTGGCCGCGGCATCGCCGCGGCGCTGACACGCGGCGCCGAAAGCGGCGCGGGCGGCGAGCCGGAAGGCAGTGCCGGCCTGCTCCTGCGCGGCCCGTTCCCGGCGCGCCGCCCGGGCCGCGCCGGACTATTCGCCGGGCCTCCGGCACGATCGCGCACGGGTGCGGATCGCACGTCCCGCTTGGAGCGGCGGCGCGATTGCTCTAGATTGCGCCTGCCTAGGGGTTTCCGGGCACTCCATCCATTCAATCCGAGCACACCAGGACATTTATGGCGAAGACGAAGAAGGCAGCACCCAAGAAGATGGCCGCCAAGCCGGCCGCGCCGAAGCCGATCAAGGAAGCCCTGAGCAAGTCCGGGCTGGTGGCGCACCTCGCCGAGGCGAGCGGCGTGATCGCCCGCGACGTGCGCGCGGTGCTGGCCGCGCTGGAAGGCGCCGTTGCCGGCTCGGTCAGCAAGAAGGGCGCCGGCGCGTTCACCCTGCCGGGCCTGCTGAAGATCACCGCGATCAACGTGCCGGCCAAGCCCAAGCGCAAGGGCATCAACCCCTTCACCAAGCAGGAGCAGTGGTTCGCCGCCAAGCCTGCCACGGTCAAGATCAAGGTCCGCGCGCTGAAGAAGCTCAAGGACGCCGCGGCCTGATCGCCGCCCGGGATGCGGCGCGCCGCGGCCGCCGCATCCCCTCCCGCAGCGGCGCGGCGCGGCTGCGAGGATTCCGCACCGCCGGCACGGCGAAGCGGCGATGCCACCGCGCTCCAAGCCTCCCGACGGACCGCGCGCGCAGGCCCGCCGTCACCGTTCCGCTGCCGGATCCGCCCGCATGAACTCCCCCACCCGCCCGCTCGCGGGACCGCGCGAACGCATCGACGACATCGACCGCCAGCTGCTCGATCTGCTGGCGCAGCGCAACCGCATCGTCAACGAGGTGATCACCACCAAGGTCGCGCAGGGGTTGCCGATCTTCGACGCGGCGCGCGAGGACGACAAGATCGAACGCTTCCGCCGCGAAGCCGAGGCCAGCGGCGTCGACGCCGACTGGGCGGAAGATTTCCTGCGCATGATCATGAGCAGCTCGCGCGCGCGGCAATCGCGCGGCGGCCTGCCGCGTGCCACCGCGCAGCCGATGACCGTGCTGCTGGTCGGCGGCGCCGGCGGCATGGGCCGGCTGTATGCGCGCTACCTCGAGCGCAGCGGACACGCGGTGCGCGTGCTCGAGCGCGGCGACTGGCCGCGCGTCGCCGAGCTGTGCGCCGGCGTCGACCTGGCGCTGGTGGCCGTGCCGATCGACGCCACCGTCGAGGTGATCGAGCGCCTCGCGCCGCACCTCGCCGCCGACGCCACGCTGGCCGACTTCACCTCGAACAAGGCGGCGCCGATGGCGGCGATGCTGCGCGCACACCCCGGCCCGGTGCTGGGCCTGCACCCGATGCACGGCCCGGACGTCAACAACCTGTCCCGCCAGCTGATGCTGGTCTGCCCCGGGCGTGCGGCCGAACGCGGCCACTGGCTGCTCGTGCAGTGCGCGCTGTGGGGCATGCGCCGGCAGACGCTGGACGCGGCGCGCCACGACCGCGCCATGCACGTCATCCAGGGCCTGCGCCATTTCGCCACGTTCCTGCACGGCTCGTTCCTGCGCCGCTGCAACCTGCACCCGGACGACATCCTCGAGTTCTCCAGCCCGATCTACCGCATGGAGCTGATGATGACCGCGCGCATGTTTGCGCAGGATCCGCAGCTCTACGCCGACATCGTGTTCGCCGACCGCGAGCGCCGCGACGTGCTGCTCGACCTGCTCGAGCACCACCGCGGGCTATCGGCACTGGTCGAGCGCGCCGACCGCGCGGCCTTCATCGCCGAGTTCGAGGCGATCCGCGCCTTCTTCGCCGACTTCGCCGAGCGCGCGCGGCGCGAGAGCGGCTACCTGATCTCGCGCCTGTCGGAGCGCTTCTCCTGAGCGCCGCAGCGGCCGGCATGACCGTTGGCGCATGCCGCGGCCACGGCCGGCGGCGAGAATCCGCCCGTTTCCCACCCGTCGGAGCCTCACCATGACCCGCTTCCGCTGGATCCTTCCGGCCGCCGTCCTGGCCTGCGCATCGGCCTGGGCCGCTGCGCCGGCGACGCCGGCCGCGCACGCGCCCGCCGCCGCGGCGACGATCGGCATCGACCGCTCGGCCAAGCCGGGCGACGACTTCGACGCCTACGCCAACGGTATCTGGCGCGAGCACGCGGAGATTCCCGCCGACCGCTCCAGCACCGGCGTGTTCTACGAGGTGTTCAAGAAGGCCGAGCAGCGCACCGCCGACCTGATCCGCGACGCCGGCAAGGAGCAGCCGGCGCCGGGCAGCGATGCGCGCAGGATCGCCGACTACTACGCCGCCTTCATGGACGAGGCGACGATCGAGAAGCGCGGCCTCGCCCCGCTCAAGCCGCAGCTCGCGGCCATCGAGGCGATCCGCACGCGCAGCGACCTCGCCCGCGTGCTCGGCGCCGGCATGCGCGCCGACGTCGATCCGATCAACGCCACCAACCTGCACACCGAGCGCCTGTTCGGGCTGTTCGTCGCGCAGGGCCTGGAAGATCCCTCGCACAACGTCGGCTACCTGCTGCAGGGCGGCCTCGGCATGCCGGACCGCGATTACTACCTCGCCTCCGACGCCGAGATGGCCGGCTTCCGCGCCAAGTACCGCGCCTACATCGCCGCGCTGCTGCAGCAGGCCGGCATCGCCGACAGCGAGGCCAAGGCGCAGGCGATCTTCGACCTGGAGATGAAGATCGCCCAGGCGCACGCCAGCATCGTCGACACCCAGGACATCCACAAGGCGAACAACCCGTGGCCGCTCGCCGCGTTCGCGAAGAACGCGCCGGGGCTGGACTGGGCGGCGTATTTCCGCGCCGCCGGGCTGGCCGGCCAGAAGACCGTCGTGGTCTGGCAGCCGTCGGCGGTGCGCGCGCTGGCCGCGCTCACCGCCAGCGAGCCGCTGGCGAGCTGGAAGGACTACCTCGCCTTCCACGCCATCAACCACGACGCCTCGCTGCTGCCGAAGGCGTTCGCCGACCTCAGCTTCGAGTTCTACGGCCACACCCTGCAGGGCACGCCGAAGCAGCGCGAGCGCTGGAAGCGCGCGGTGGCGCTGACCAACAGCGACCTCGGCGACGCGGTCGGCAAGCTGTACGTGCAGCGCTACTTCCCGGCCTCCTCCAAGGCCGAGGTCGAGGCGATGGTGAAGAACATCCTGGCCGCCTTCGACGAGCGCGTCGACACGCTGGACTGGATGACGCCGGCGACCAAGCAGAAGGCCAAGGCGAAGATCGCCACGCTGCGCGTCGCCGTCGGCTACCCCGACAGCTGGCGCGACTACGCCGCGCTGGACGTGCGCGCCGACGACGCGCTCGGCAACCGCCAGCGCGCCGAGCTGTTCGAGTACCGCCACCAGTTGGCCAAGCTGCACCAGCCGGTCGACCGCGGCGAGTGGTGGATGACGCCGCAGACGGTGAACGCGGTGAACCTGCCGCTGCAGAACGCGCTGAACTTCCCGGCGGCGATCCTCGAGGCGCCGTTCTTCGATCCGCACGCCGACGCCGCCGCCAACTACGGCGCGATCGGCGCGGTGATCGGCCACGAGATCAGCCACAGCTTCGACAACCTCGGCGCCGAGTTCGACGCCCAGGGCCGCCTCGCCAACTGGTGGACGCCGGAAGACCTGGCGCACTTCAAGGCCGCCGGCCAGCGCCTGGTCGCGCAGTTCGATGCCTACGAGGCGCTGCCCGGCCTGCACGTCAACGGCCAGCAGACGCTGGGCGAGAACATCGCCGACGTGTCCGGCCTGACCGCCGCCTACATCGCCTACCACAAGTCTCTGGGCGGCAAGCCGGCGCCGGTGATCGACGGCCTGACCGGCGACCAGCGCTTCTTCCTCGCCTACGGCCAAGCCTGGCGCAGCAAGATGCGCGACGCCGCGCTGCGCCAGCGCGTCACCACCGACGTGCACGCGCCGCCGCAGTTCCGCGCCGAGACCGTGCGCAACCTCGACGCCTGGTACGCCGCCTTCGGCGTCCAGCCCGGCGAGAAGCTCTATCTCGCGCCGAAGGACCGCGTGCGCATCTGGTGAGGCCGGTGTGCGGGCGGCGGCCATGCGCGCCGCCGCCCGCGCGTCATCCCTTGGGAGGATCGCGATGAAACGTCTGCTCGCCTGCGCCGCGCTCGCGGCACTCGTCTTTGCCGCGGCGGCGCCGGCCGCCGACACCGGCAGCACCGACGCCGACGCGCGCTTCCACGCGCTGTACCAGAAGGAATGGGACTGGCGCCTGCAGCAGTTCCCGACGCTGGCCGACAGCATCGGCGACCACCGCTACGCCGACCGCCTGCCCGACGAGAGCGCGAAGAACCAGCAGGCGCGCCTCGCCTACTGGGACGACGTGCTGCGCCAGCTGCGCGCGCTCGATCCGAAGACGCTGTCCGCCGACGAGCAGGTCAACTACGCGGTGTACCGCGCGCAGATCGAGAACCTCGATGCCGACCAGCGCTTCCGCCAGTACGAGATGCCGTTCAACAGCGACAGCGCGTTCTGGTCCGACCTCGGCTTCATGCCGCGCGACCAGAAGCTGGAGGATGCCGCCGACTACCGCGCCTACATCGCCCGCCTGCGCGCGGTGCCGAAGTACTTCGACGAGGCGACCGCCAACATGCGCGCCGGCCTGGCGCGCGGCTTCACGGTGCCGCGCGCGGTGCTGGACGGGCGCGACGTCTCGATCGCCAACGTCGCCGAGCTGAAGCAGCTGGAAGACAGCACCTTCTACGCGCCGTTCAAGAAGATGCCGGCGCGCATCCCCGCCGCCGAGCAGGCCGCGCTGCGCGCGGAGGGCGCGCAGGCGATCCGCGAGGCGGTGATCCCGGCCTACGCGAAACTGCTGCGCTTCTTCCGCGAGGACTATGTGCCGCACGCGCGCAAGACCCTCGCCGCCGAAGCGCTGCCCGACGGCAAGGCCTACTACCGCCAGCAGATCCGCGAGTACACCACGCTGGACCTGAGCCCCGACGCCATCCACAGGATCGGCCTCGACGAGGTGGCGCGCATCCACGCGGAGATGCTGCGGACGATGCGCGAGGCCGGCTTCACGGGCACGTTCCCGGAGTTCCTCGCCTTCCTGCGCAGCGACCCGCAGTTCTACGCCAAAACCCCTGACGAGCTGCTGATGCGCGCGGCGTGGATCGCCAAGCGCGTCGACGGCCAGCTCGGCAAGTTCTTCGGCCTGCTGCCGCGGCGGCGCTTCGACATCGAGCCGGTACCGGCCGACATCGCGCCGTTCTGGACCTCCGGCCGCGGCGGCCCCGACACCTACTGGGTCAACACCTACGACCTGAAGTCGCGGCCGCTGTACAACCTGCCGGCGCTGACCCTGCACGAATCCGCGCCCGGCCATTCGCTGCAGATCGCGCTGGCCGAGGAGCAGCGCGAGCAGCCGGCGTTCCGCCGCTACGGCTACATCTCCGCGTTCGGCGAAGGCTGGGCGCTGTACTCGGAGGATCTCGGCAACGAGATGGGCATCTACACCACGCCCTACGAGCGCTTCGGCTACCTCACCTACGCGATGTGGCGCGCCTGCCGGCTGGTGGTCGACACCGGCGTGCACCACCTCGGCTGGACGCGCGAGCGGGCGATCGCCTTCCTGCGCGACAACACCGCGCTCAGCCAGCACGAGATCGAGACCGAGGTCGACCGCTACATCAGCTGGCCCGGCCAGGCGCTGAGCTACAAGCTCGGCGAGCTGAAGATCGTCGAGCTGCGCAAGAAGGCGGAGGCCGCGCTGGGGCCGAAGTTCGACCTGCGCGCCTTCCACGACACCGTGCTGTCGATGGGCTCGGTTCCGCTGCCGCTGCTGGAGCAGCGCATCGACCGCTTCATCGCCGACGGCGGCAAGCCGCCGGCGCGGCCGTGCGATTGCGCGCACTGACGAACCGCGTCGCACGCCGTCGGCCCCTGCGGCCGCCGCGTGCGGGCCACCTCCCACCCGATGCGCGGGTTCAGCGCGGTGCGCGTTGGGCCGGCGCGACGGGCAGCATCCGCTGCACGCGCCGCTCGGCGCGGAACGCGGCGTTGTAGGCGGCCACCTCGCGGCGCAGGCGTGCGCTGGGCCGCGTGCCGAAGCGGCCGGCGTCGAGCGCGGCTTCCATGCGTCGCATCAGGTCGTAGTCGTGGTAGTCGCGGTACGGCTTCAGGTCGAGGTCGGCCGGCACCTTCCGCAGGCGCTCGTCGCCGATGTGCTTGACGTAGCGCTGCATGAAACGGTCGTAGGCGCGCCAGGAGACGCGGTCGGCGCGCACCGCGGCTTCCTCCGCGCGCGTGGCGATCTGGTGCGCGTGCAGGTAGTGCAGGCCGAGCTGGTCGATCAGCGTCTTCTCGACCTCCTCGTGCAGGATCAGGTAGCGCGCCACCTCGACGCTGCGCCCGCGCCAGGTGAAGTGCGTCGGCAAGTGGCGGTCGATGTAGATGGTCTTGCCGTCCTGGCTGTAGCCGGCGAGATAGGGCACGTCGTGGCGGCGGTCGAGCTTCTTCACGCGGCGCAGGATCGCGTCAAGCGCGCGGTCCAGCATCAGGCTGGAGACGTACCAGTCGGGGATGCGCAGCTTCTCGTGGGGCGCGTGCGGGTGGCAGCCGGCGGCGGGCATGGCGGGGCTCCTTGCGGCGGTTCGAGCGGACTCGGAATGGCGTCGCGGCGAGACGACGCGGCCGATCGTAACCGCGCGCAACCGTCGCCCCGCTTGCGATGCAGCGCCCGGCGCGCGCCACACGCGTACGCTCCGCATCGTGTGTGCAGCGCACGCATCGACGCACTGATCGACGAACGGCACCCCTGCCCGCGTCGAGGCGGCCCAGGCGCGGTAGCGTGCGCCGTGCGCACGCCAGGCAAAGGAAGGGGCGGCGTAGCCGAACCTTCGCGTGCGGACGGCGTCGCTCAGACGTCGCCGCTGCGCACCCAGCCTTCACCGCTGCCGCGCTGGTAGACCTTGTCGGTCGGCAGCACTTCGCCGGCGGGATAGGCGGACAGCGGCTTGAGCTTCGCGTACAGCGGCGCGAAGTCCGGCCGGGTGGCCTCGAACAACTGCTCGAAGCCGTCGATCACGAAGTAGGTCTGCTGGTAGGTGTCGATCTTGTAGCGCGTGCGCATCACGCGCTCGAGGTCGAAGCCGAGCCGGTTGGGCGCGGCGGATTCGAGGCTGTGGATCGACTCGCCCTTGGAGCTGACGATGCCGGCGCCGTAGATGCGCAGGCCCTCGTCGGTGCGGATCAGGCCGAACTCGACCGTGTACCAGTACAGGCGCGTCAGGTTCATCAGCGCGTCGGCGCCGATGCCGTGCGCCTTCATGCCGCCGCGACCGTAGGCCTGCATGTAGTCGGCGAACACCGGGTTCATCAGCAGCGGCGCGTGGCCGAACAGGTCGTGGAACAGGTCCGGCTCGGCGATGTAGTCGAGCTGCTCGGGCTTGCGGATCCACCAGGTCACCGGGAAGCGGCGATGCGCCAGGTGGTCGAAGAACACGTGGTCGGGCAGCAGGCCCTCCACGCCGACCAGCTCCCAGCCGGTCGCCTGGCGCAGCACGCGGTTGAGGTCGTCGAACTTCGGGATGGCGTCGGCGCTCATGCCGATGCGCTCGACGTTCTCCATGAACTCGCGGCAGGCGCGACCGGGCAGGATGGCGCGCTGGCGGCGGAACAGTTGCGCCCACACGGCGTGGTCGGTGGCGGAATAGTCCGACCACGGCTGCTCGACCACGCCGGTGGCGTAGACCGGGATGTAGCCGCGGTCGGTCTGCTGGTGTTCCACGCGGCGCGGCGTGTCCATGGAAGCCTCCCGCCCTCGCGGGCGCTGTGTCGGTGCTCGACGAGAGTCTAGCCGCGCCACGGCGCAACTTGCTTGCTTTCATGCCCGGTACGGCGTGAAATGCGCACGAATATTGCGCACGCCAGCGCACCCGGGGCTCGACATGGCCGATATCCCCCTCGACCGCACCGACCTGCGCATGCTCGACGTGCTGCAGCGCGAGGGCCGCATCACCAACGCCGAGCTGGCCGCGCGGGTGAACCTGTCGCCCTCGCCGTGCCTGCGCCGGCTGCAGCGGCTGGAGGCGGCCGGGGTGATCGCCGGCTACGCCGCGCAGGTCGATCCCAAGGCGGTCGGCCTCGGCCTGCAGGCGTTCGTGCGCGTGCAGTTGCAGAAACATGACAGCGCCACCGTCGAGACGTTCGTGCAGCAGGTGAACGCCTGGGGCGAGGTGGTGGACTGCTACGCCCTGACCGGCGACATGGACTACCTGCTGCACGTGGTGGTGGCCGACCTCGATCACTTCTCGCGTTTCCTGCTCGACAAGCTGCTGAACGCGGCCGGGGTCGCCGACGTCAACTCGAGCTTCGTGCTGCGCACGGTCAAGCACGCCGGCGCGCTGCCGCTGGCGCAACTGGCCGGCGGATGAGGCTGGCGACGCCCTCGCCGCCCGGCTAAAGTGCGTGCCCCCATGGACGTTTCCGCTCCCGCCCAGCCCCGCGACCGGCGCCGCCCGCTGCGCTATGCCGTGCGCGTGCCGCTGCTGGCGCTGCACATCGTGGCCGCGATCCCGCTGGCGCTGACCGTCGCGCTGCTGCCGTCGCGCCCGGCGACGGCCGTGCGCGAGCCGTTCGCCCATCGCCTGGTGCGCTGGTGGTCGACCGCGCTGCTGCGCATCTTCGGCTTCCGCGCGCGCCGCCGCGGCGAGGCGCTGGCCGATCCGGTGCTGTTCGTCGCCAACCACGTCTCGTGGCTGGACATCACCCTGCTGCACAGCCAGCGCGCGGCGTGCTTCGTCGCCAAGGCGGAGATCGCCGGCTGGCCGCTGGTCGGCTGGCTGGCCGCGCGCGCCGGCACCATCTACCACCACCGCGGCAGCCCGCATTCGCTGACGGCGGTGATGCAGACGATGGTCGAGCGCCTGCACGCGCGGCGTTCGGTGGCGGTGTTCCCGGAAGGCGGCATCGACCACACCGGCTCGGTGCTGCACGTGCGCACCTTCCACGCGCGCATCCTGCAGGCCGCGCTGGACGCCGAAACGGCGGTGCAGCCGGTGGCGCTGCGCTATAGCCGCGACGGCCACGCCTGGCAGGGCGTGACGTTCCAGCCCGGCGAGAGCTTCCTCGCCAACTTCTTCCGCCTGCTCGGCGAGCCGTCGCTGGACGCCGAAGTGCACTTCCTCGCCCCGGTGGCGTACGGCGGCGACGGCCGCAGGCGCATGGCGGAGGCGGCGCGCGAGGCCATCATCGCCGCGCTGCGGCAGGCGGGGTGAAGCCATGCGCGCCGCGGACTTCGCGCCGCATCCGCTGCTGCGCAACGCGCACGTGCAGTCGGTGCTGGCCTCGAGCCCGCTGCGCCTCGGCCTGAAGCTGTACCACGCGCGGCGACTGGAGCGGCACACGCAGGCGGTGATCCTCGACGCCGGCGCCGGCGTGCGCCTGGCCGGCTACCGCACCACGCAGGACGCGCTGCCGCGGGCGCGCGGGCTGGCCGTGCTGCTGCACGGCTGGGAAGGCAGCGCGCGCTCGAACTACATCCTGCAGACCGGGGCGCGCCTGCTGGCGGAAGGCTGGGACGTGTTCCGCCTCAATTTCCGCGACCACGGCGACACCCACCACCTCAACCGCGAGCTGTTCCATTCCTGCCGCATCGACGAGGTGGTCGGCGCGGTGGCGGAGCTGGCGCGGCGCTTTCCGTCGCCGGCGCTGGTGCTGGCCGGCTTCTCGCTGGGCGGCAATTTCGCGCTGCGCGTGGCGCTGCGCGCGCCCGCCGCCGGCATCCCGCTGCGCTGCGCGGTGGCGGTGTGCCCGGTGGTCGACCCGCACGCCGGGCTGGCCGCGCTGGAGCGCGGGCCGCGCTTCTACCACGACTACTTCATGCTGAAGTGGCGGCAGTCGCTGAGGCGCAAGCAGGCGCTGTTCCCGCAGCAGCGCTACTTCGAGCCGCGCGAACTCGGCCAGGACATGCGCGGGCTGACCCGCACGCTGGTCGAGCGGCACACCGCGTTCGGCAGCCTGGAACACTACCTGGACGGCTATTCGATCGCCGGCGACCGCCTCGCCGCGCTGGCCGTGCCGGTCTCGATCCTGACCGCGCAGGATGACCCGGTGATCCCGGTCGCCGATTTCCGCCGGCTGTCGCTGCCGGACACGGCCGAGCTGGACATCGCGCCGCGCGGCGGCCACTGCGGCTTCCTGCGCGACCTGCGCCTGACCAGCTACGCCGAGGACTACGTCGCCGCACGCCTGGCGCGCGCGGCCGAAGCCTGAAGAAGCCGCGCGGCGGCTGTGGCATCATCGCGCTTTTGCGAGCGCCCGCGTCATGTTCGAAGACATCCTGCAACCGCTGCACGCCGGCCGCCTGGACGAGGCGGAAGCGCGCTGCCGCGAGCGCCTGGCCGCCAACGCCGACGACGCCGAGGTGCTGCACCTGCTGGCGATCGTGCGCCGCCAGCAGGGCGACGCCGTCGAGGCGCACGCGCTGCTCGAGCGCGCGCTGGCGCTGGCGCCGGACAACGCGCTCTACCACCTCACCCTGGGCCGCCTCGCCGCCGCCGGCGGCGCGCTGGGCGCCGCCGCGCAGAGCTTCGAGCGCGCGCGCGAACTGAACCCCAACCTGGCCGGCGCGCACAGCGGGCTGGGCAAGCTCGCCCTGCTGCAGGGCGACCACGCCGCGGCCGAGGCGCACTTCTGGACCGCACACCGCGCCAACGACGGCGACGACGAGGCGCTGGCCGGCCTCGGCCACCTGCACGCCGAGCGCGGCGACTTCGCGATGGCGGTGCGCTTCCTCACCCGCGCCGCCGAGCGGCGTCCCGAGGATGCGCTGCTGCAGATGAACCTCGGCCGCGCCTTGAGCGCGCAGGGCGTCGACGACTTCGCCGTGCAGGCATTCGCCAACGCGCTGCGCCTCAAGCCCGACTACGCGCCCGCCGGCATGATGCTGGGCGCGGTCGAGCTGCGGCGCAAGCGCTTCGACAACGCCGAGGCCGCCTATCGCGGCGTGCTGGCGCACGCACCGGACCACGCCGCCGCGCACGCCGGCCTCGGCGACGTCGCGCGCGCGCGCGGTCGCCACGACCTGGCGATTCCCGCCTACGAACGCGCGCTGGCGCTGGATCCTGCGTTCGACAACGCCGCCGCGGCGTACGTCTGGTGCCTGGCCAACGTCAGCGGCCGCGCGCGCGCCTACGCCGCCGCGCAGGACTGGCTGGCGCAGCGCCCCGATGCGCACATCGTGCGCCGCACCTGGGCCGAGCTGCTGGAAGCGGAAGGCAAGCGCGAGGCGTCGCAGGCGCTGTGGAGCGCGCGGCTCACGCAGGCCCCCGACGACGCACGCGCGCGCGCCGCGCTGGCGCTGCTGATGGAGCGCGCCGGCACGG
>NZ_JBDKSX010000046.1:0-36942 GCF_039680435.1 Mizugakiibacter sp.
CCGTGCCGCGTCCATCGCCGCCGCCAGCGCGCGCACCTGGTCGCGCAGCGCGGCGCTGCGCGCGGCGGACGGCCGCGTCAGATCCTCGCGGGTCAGCTGATGCCGCGCCAGCAGCGCCATCGGCAGCGGCAGGCGTTCGTGGCCGCCCTCCGCATCCAGCGAGGCCAGCGCGGCGCCCAGATGGCCCAGCGCCGCCAGCCGCGCGGCGCGCGCCGGCGCAGCCTCGGGGCCGTACCAGAACGCCGTCTCCAGCGCGGCCAGCGCGCCGTGGAAGCGTTCGGCGGCGGCGAGCTGGGCGTCGAAATCGGGCACGCTGCCCTGCCCCAGCCGCTCCAGCGCGGCCGTCACCGGCGCGACGTACAGCGCCGCCGGCAGTGCCGCCGCGCGCGCATCGGCGAACAGCGCCTGGGTGAGCGGGTGCAGCGCCTCGCCCTGGCGCGCGCGCGCCAGTTCCTCGCCCCACCAGTTCAGCTTCACCGCCGCCACGTGCGGCTCGCGGATGCCGTAGGTGGCCGCGATCAGCTCATGCTCCAGGCAGGCCAGCGCGCAGCAGGCGTCGCGCTGCGCGGCGCCGAGGTAGCCCAGCGCGATCGCCTGTCCGGGCTCGGCGGTCAGCCACTTGCCGAGGAAACTTTCGAAACCCGAATCGCTCATGCGCAGTCCAGCCAGTCGATCAGGTCGGTCGGCGCGAGCGCCACCGCGTCGGCGTTCCAGGCGTGCGGGTCGCCGCCGTCGAGGTAGCCCCAGGCGGCCGCCACCGTGTAGGCGCCGGCGGCACGGCCGGCCTCGACGTCGCGCAGGTCGTCGCCGACGAACAGGCAGCGCCGCGGATCGAGCGCGATCTGCGTGCAGGCGTGCAGCACCGGCGCCGGATCGGGCTTCTTCACCGCCAGCGTGTCGCCGGACACCACCACCGCGGCGCGCTGCGCCAGGCCCAGCCGCTGCAGCAGCGGCGCGGTGAGGAAGCCGGGCTTGTTGGTGACCACGCCCCAGTGCACCCCGCATCCCTCCAGCGTGGACAGCAGCGCCTCGACGCCGTCGAACGGCCGCGTGCCTGCGCCGAGCACTTCGGCGTAGAGATCGAGATAGCGCGGCAGCAGCGCCGCGATCGCGTCGTCTTCGGCCGCGGGGAAACCGCGACGCAGCACCGCGCGCGCGCCGCGCGAAACCACCGCGCGCACCGTCGCGTACGGCGGCGGCGCCACGCCGCGCTCGCCGCACAGCGCATCCAGCGCGGCGGCCAGGTCGGGAGCGCTGTCGAGCAGGGTGCCGTCGAGGTCGAACAGCACGCCATCGACGCGTTGCGGCAGCGGCTTCATGCGGGCTTGCGCGCGCACAGCAGATAGTTCACGGCGGTGTTCTCCACGAGGCGCGCCTGGCGCGTCAACGGGTTGTAGGACAGGCCTTCCACTTCCTCGAGTTCCAGCCCGGCCCGGCGCAGCAGCGCGGCCAGTTCCGACGGGCGCAGGAACTGCGCATAGTGGTGGGTGCCGCGCGGCAGCAGGCGCAGCAGGTACTCGGCGCCGACGATCGCCGCGGCGAAGCTGGCCGGGGTGCGGTTCAGCGTGGACAGGACCAGGCGCGCGCCGGGCTTGAGCAGGCGCGCGAGGTCGGCGACCAGCGCCGCCGGGTCGGGCACGTGCTCGATCAGCTCCATGCAGCAGACCGCGTCGAAACCTTCCGGTTCGGCCGCCGCCAGCTCGGCCGAGCCGCACACGCGGTAATCGACCTCCAGTCCGGATTCGTGCAGGTGCAGGCGGGCAACGTCGATCAGCGCCGCGCCGAGGTCGATGCCGACCACCGTCGCGCCCGCGCGCGCCAGCGCCTCGCTGAGCAGGCCGCCGCCGCAGCCGACGTCGGCCACGCGCGCGCCGCGCAGCGCGACGCGCGCGGCAACGAAGTCGGCACGCACCGGATTGAGATCGTGCAGGGGGCGGGACTCGCCGTCGGGATCCCACCAGCGTGAGGCGAGCCGCTCGAATCGCGCGATTTCTTCGGGGCTGACATTGGCCGTTTGCATGGCGTGTACCGTAGGGCGGGTCCCGACCCGCCGTCGTGATTCAAGTCATCGCAAGCGCCGGGCGGGAGCGGCGGATCGAAATCGTGTCAAACCGCGACGATGCGCTCGCGCCAGGCGCGCGCCTTGGCGCGCAGCGCGTCGGCGTCGAGGCCGGTCAGCGCGCGCGCGGCGAGCTGGCGGCGGCCGTCGATCCAGACGTCGCTGACCTGCTGCCGGCCCGCGGCGTAGATCAGTTGCGAGATCACGTTGTACAGCGGCTGCGTTTCCAGCGCATCCAGCCGTACCGCGGCCAGGTCGGCGCGCTTGCCCGGCGCGATCGAGCCGATGCGCTCGCCCAGGCCGAGCGCGCGCGCGCCGTCCAGGGTGGCGGCGCGCAGCGTCGCGGCGGCGTCGAAGGCGCTGGCGTCGCCGGCGACGCCTTTCGCCAGCAGCGCCGCGGTGCGCATCTCGCCGAACATGTCGAGGTCGTTGTTGCTGGCGCAGCCGTCGGTGCCCAGCGCGACGGTCACGCCGGCGCGGCGCAGCTTTTCCACCGGGCAGAAGCCGGACGCCAGCTTGAGGTTCGACTCCGGACAGTGCACCACCGACACGCCCGCCTCCGCGCACAGCGCGATCTCGGCGTCGGTGAGCTGGGTCATGTGCACGGCAATCAGACGGTCGTTGACGATGCCGAGCTTCTGCAGCCGCTGCAACGGGCGCAGGCCGGTTTCGCGCTTCGCCTCCTCGACCTCGTGCGCGGTCTCGTGCAGGTGCAGGTGCACCGGGATGTCGAGCTGGTCGGCCAGCGTGCGGATGCGTTCGAACGCCTCGTCCGACACCGTGTACGGCGCGTGCGGCGCGAACGCGGCGCCGATCAGCGCGTCGCCGCGGAAGTCGTCGTGCACGGCCAGCGCGCGCTCGAAGTACTCGTCGCGGCTCTTCGCCCAGGCGCTGGGGAATTCGATCAGCGGCAGGCCGACCACGGCGCGGAAGCCGAGCCGGCGGTAGGTCGCGGCGATCACGTCGGGGAAGAAGTAGTTCTCGTTGGCGCAGGTGGTGCCGCCGCGCAGCATCTCGGCGACCGCCAGCTCGACGCCGTCGCGCACGTACTCGGGGCCGAGCACGCGCGCCTCGACTGGCCAGATGTGCTGCTGCAGCCAGACCATCAGCGGCAGGTCGTCGGCGAGTCCGCGCAACAGCGTCATCGGGTTGTGCGTGTGCGCGTTGACCAGGCCGGGGATCAGCGCGTGCTCGTCGAGCACGACGCTTTCGCGCGGGGCGAAGGCCGCACGCGCCGCCGCGCCCGGCAGCACGGCGACGATCGCGCCGCCGTCCACCGCCACGGCGTGCTGCTCGAGCACCGTGCCGTGCGGTTCTACCGGCACCACCCAGCGGGCTTCGATCAGCAGATCGATCTCGCGCGGTGCGCTCACGCCGGCCTCACTTCACGCGGCCGACGTACTCGCCGGTGCGGGTGTCGACCTTGATCACCTCGTCCTGCCCGACGAACAGCGGCACGCGCACCACCGCGCCGGTTTCCAGCTTGGCCGGCTTGCCGCCGCCGCCGGAGGTGTCGCCGCGCACGCCCGGATCGGTTTCGACGATCTTCAGCTCGACGAAGTTCGGCGCCGTCACCGACAGCGGCACGCCGTTCCACAGCGTGACGATGCACTCCTCCTCGCCCTTCAGCCACTGCGCGGCGTCGCCCATCGCGGCCTTGTCGGCGGTGTGCTGCTCGAAGGTGTCCGGCTGCATGAAGTGCCAGAACTCGCCGTCGGTGTAGAGGTACTGCATGTCGGTGTCGACCACGTCGGCGCCCTCGACGGACTCGTTCGCCTTCAGCGTCTTTTCGACGGTGCGGCCGTTCCTGAGGTTGCGGATGCGGATGCGGGTGAACGCCTGCCCCTTGCCGGGCTTGATGAACTCCGCCTCGACGATGGTGTAGGGATCGCCGTCGACGATGATCTTCAGGCCGTTCTTGACGTCGTTCAGTCCGTAGGTCGCCATGGGGGTGCTCCGATACGAAAAAGCCGCCCCGGGAAGCGGCTAGAATGGGATGTTCAGCGGGGCACGCCGCCCCATCCGAGACCGCGCATGATAACCGCAAGCCCCGCTCCCGCGCAGCCGTCGCCGGCCCTGGCCGACTGGCGCCAGCTCTGGCGCGAGGCGGTGACCGATGCGCGCGAGCTGCTCGCCCTGCTCGACCTGGACCGGCTTGCCGGGAAGTTGCCGGCGGACGATGCCGGCTTCCCGCTGCGCGTGCCGCGCGGCTTCGTCGCGCGCATGCGCCGCGGCGACCCGCGCGACCCCCTGCTGCTGCAGGTGCTGCCGCAGCTCGCCGAGCTGGACGCCGCGCCCGGCTACAGCCGCGACGCGGTCGGCGACCTGGGCGCGCTTGCCGCGCACGGCGTGCTGCACAAATACGCTGGCCGCGCGCTGCTGATCGCCAGCGGCTCCTGCGCGGTCAACTGCCGCTACTGCTTCCGCCGCCACTTCCCCTACGCCGAGGAGATCGCCGCGTCCGCGCACTGGCGCGAGGCGCTGGCGCACCTGCGCGCCGACACCTCGCTGTCGGAGGTGATCCTGTCCGGCGGCGATCCGCTGTCGCTGTCCACGGCCAAGCTGGCCGACCTGACCACCGGGCTGCGGGAGATCCCGCACGTGCGCCGGCTGCGCATCCACTCGCGCCTGCCGGTGGTGCTGCCGGAACGGATCGACGCCGAGTTCTGCGCCTGGCTGTCCGCCCTGCCGCAGCAGCGCGTGGTCGTGCTGCACGCCAACCACCCGGCCGAGATCGATGCAGGCGTCGCCGCCGCCTGCGCGCGCCTGCGCCAGGCCGGCGCGACCCTGCTCAACCAGTCGGTGCTGCTGAAGGGCGTCAACGACGACGACGCGGTGCTGGCGGCGCTGTCCGAACGCCTGCTCGAGGCCGGCGTGCTGCCCTACTACCTGCACCAGCTCGACCGCGTCGAGGGTACCGCCCACTTCGAGGTCGACGACGCCCGCGCCCGCGCGCTGGTCGAGGCCTTGCGCGCGCGCCTGCCCGGCTACCTGGTGCCGCGACTGGTGCGCGAGGTCGCCGGCGATCCGGCCAAGCGTCCGCTGTGAGGCGGCCGCCCGCCGTCGTTGTGGAAATGGGCGGTGGGTTCGGGTAAAACCGAACTGCCGCGGTTTACGCTCGCAACGGAACGGCGGCCCGTTTGCGGCCGTACCGCGCCCTGAGTCCCACGCATGAAGCAGGACAACGTCACCAAGATCCTTTTCATAGAGGACGCCCTCGAAGACGCCGAACAGGTCACCGGCATGCTGCGCAACGGCGGCATCGCCGTGCGCCCCGCGCGCGCCGGCAACGAGGCAGAACTCGAAAGCGCGCTGGAGAGCCTGGCCCCCGACCTGGTGCTGGCCAACCCGGCCACGCGCGACCTCAAGCTGGGCGACGTCGCGCGCATGCTCGACGCCACCGGCAAGGACATCGTGCTGATCGCGATGGTCGCGCACGCCGACGACAAGACCATCTGCGACGCCTTCCTCGCCGGCGCGCGCGCGCTGGCGCTGCGCAGCCGCCCCGACCAGATGCAGGCGATCGTGCGACGCGAGGCGGAGGCGCTGGTGATGCGCCGCAGCGTGCGCCGGCTGGAGGCCGCGTTGCGCGAATCCGAGCGCCGCTGCGACGCGCTGCTGGATTCCTCGCGCGACCCGATCGCCTACGTGCACGAGGGCGTGCACGTGCGCGCCAACAAGGCCTACCTCGAGATGTTCGGCTTCGAGGACTTCGAGGAGGTGCAGGGCCTGACCCTGCTCGACCTGGTCGCGCCCGCCAACACCGAGGATTTCAAGGCGCTGCTGAAGCGCCTGTCGCGCGGCGAGAAGCCGCCGCCGCGGCTGGAGCTGAAGGCGCAGCGCGCCGACGGCTCCACCTTCGACGCGGTGATGGAGTTCGCCCAGGCCACCTTCGAGGGCGAGCCCTGCATCCAGATCGTGTTCCGCCGGCAGGAGGCCGATTCGGCGCTGGCCGAGCAGCTCGACGCGCTGCGCTCGCGCGACCCGGTCACCGACCTGTTCAATCGCAGCCACATGCTCGACGTGCTGGACGAGGCGGTGGCCGCGGCCGCGGCCGGCAACACCAGCCGCGCGCTGCTGCTGATCGAGCCCGACAATTACCGCAACCTGGTCGACTCGGTCGGACTGGGCAGCGCCGACAGCCTGCTGCGCGCGCTGGGCGCCCGGCTGGCCGCGCAGCTCGACGCGCACGACATCGCCGGGCGCATTTCCGACCACACCTTCGGCGTGCTGCTGGGCGGCGCGGAGGCGTCGGCGCAGGCCGTCGCCGAACGCATCCGCGGCGCCGTCGAAACGCACATTTTCGAGGCCGGCACGCAGTCGATCAGCCTGACCATCAGCATCGGCGGCAGCCTGATCGGCGAGAAGAACGCCAACTCCCCGACCGTACTCGCCCAGGCCACCAGCGCGCTGCGCAACGCGCAGAACACCGGCGGCAACCGCGCCGACATCCACGACCCCGCCGCCAAGGACAAGGCCGAGGCGGAAAAGGAGCGCCACTGGCTGGCGCTGGTGCAGCACGCGCTGGCCAGCAACGGCTTCGTGCTGTACTACCAGCCGGTGATCAGCCTGCAGGGCGCCGAGGGCGAGCACTACGAGATCCTGCTGCGCCTGCGCGGGCCGAAGGGCGAGGTGCTGCCCGGCTACTTCCTGCCGATCGCCGAACGCCACGGCCTGCTGCCGGCGATCGACCGCTGGGTGATCGGCAACGCGATCCGCGTGCTCGCCGAGCGCAAGCGCGAGGGTGCGCTGGCCACGTTCTTCCTCAAGATCACGCCGCAGTCGCTGGAGGACGAGACGCTGGCGCCGTGGATCGGCCAGCAACTCGCCGCCGCCGGCGTGCCCGGCCGCGCGCTGGTGCTGGAGATGCCGGAGAGCAAGGTAGTGACCAGCCTGAAGCCGGCGCGCGCGTTCGTCGACGCGCTCAAGCAGTTCGGCTGCGGCTTCGCGCTGGAGCAGTTCGGCTCCGGGCTGAACTCGTTCCAGTTGCTCAAGCACATCGACGCCGGCTATCTGAAGATCGACCGCAGCTACATGGCCGAGCTGCCGAAGCACCCCGAGAACCAGGAGCGCGTGCGCGAGCTGTGCACCCAGGCGCAGGCCGCCGGCAGGCTGACCGTGGCGGAATGGGTGGAAGACGCCGCCAGCATGTCGATCCTGTTCACCTGCGGCGTGGCCTTCGTGCAGGGCAACTTCCTGCAGGAGCCGGAGAAGGTGATGGCCTACGAGCTGGCCGGCTAGGCTCGCGGCGGGCGACGCGCAACAAAAGAAGCCGCGCGGGTCGCCCCGCGCGGCTTCTTCGTTTCCGCAGGCCCGCCGGCTTACTTGGTGACGGCGCCGATGTCTTCCTTGATGCGCGCCGCCTTGCCCTCGAGACCGCGCAGGTAGTACAGCTTGGCGCCGCGCACCTTGCCGCGACGCTTGACCGACACCGACTCGATCGCCGGGCTGTGGGTCTGGAACACGCGCTCGACGCCGGTGCCGTGCGAGATCTTGCGCACGGTGAAGGCCGAATTGAGTCCCCTGCTGCGCTTGGCGATCACCACGCCCTCGAAGGCCTGCACGCGCTCGCGGTTGCCTTCCTTCACCTTGACGTTGACCACCACCGTGTCGCCCGGGCTGAACTCCGGCAGTTGGCGGGTCATCTGCGCGGCTTCGAACTGCTCAACGATCTTGTTCATGGCACACCACCGATAAGTATCAATCCGGCCGGGCCGTTCGGGCCTCAGCATGTCGCCGCACGATGCTCGCGGCAGAATTCCTCAAGCAGCCGACGCGCTTCCGCGTCCAGCGCCAACCGCGCCAGCAGGTCCGGCCGGCGCAGCCAGGTGCGGCCCAGCGACTGCTTCAGGCGCCAGCGGCGGATCGCCGCGTGGTCGCCGGACAGCAGCACCGGCGGCACCGATCCCAGCACGTCCTGCTCGGGCCGCGTGTAGTGCGGGCAATCGAGCAGGCCGTCCGAGAACGAATCCTGCTGCGCGGACTGCGCGTCGTTCAGCGCGCCCTCCTGCAGCCGGCCGACCGCGTCGATCAGCACCGCCGCGGCCAGCTCGCCGCCGGACAGCACGTAGTCGCCGATGGAGATCTCCTCGTCAACCGCGTGCGCCAGCAGGCGCTCGTCCACGCCCTCGTACCTGCCGCAGAGCAGCGTGCAGCGCGGCATCCGCGCCAGCTGCGCCACCCTGCGCTGCGTGAGCCGCGTTCCCTGCGGGCTCAGGTAAATCACGTGCGCCGGCTCCGGCGCCGCCGCCCGCACCGCGGCCAGCGCCGCGCGCAACGGGTCGATCATCATCACCATCCCCGGGCCGCCGCCGTAGGGGCGGTCGTCCGCGGAGCGGTAGCTGTCGGTGGCGAAGTCGCGCGGGTTCCAGGTCTCGACCTGCAACAGCCCGCGTTCCTGCGCCCGACCCACCACGCCCACGCCGGCGCACTGGCGCACGAATTCGGGGAACAGCGTGACGACGTCGATGCGCATCGCCCCTCGTCCGTGCCGGCGGTCGCCCGCCGCCTTCAGAAATCCGGATCCCAGTCCACCACGATGCGGCCCGCGTCGAGATCGACCGACCGCACGTGCTGCCCGGGCACGAACGGGATCAGCCGTTCGCGATCGCCGTCCCGCACCACCAGCACCGGATGGACGCCGGTGTCGAACAGGTGGCTGACCCGGCCCAGCGCCGTGCCCTCCACCGTGACCACCTCGAGTTCCTCGAGGTCGGTCCAGTAGTACTCGCCCGTGCCCAGCGGCGGCAGCGCCGCCCGCGGCACCCAGATCGGCACGCCGGTCAGGGCCGCCGCCTGGTCGCGATCGGCGACGCCGGGCAGCTCGGCCACCAGGCCCTTGCCCTGCTCCCGTCCGCGCGCACCGCGCAGTTCGCGGAACTCGCCCGGGCCGGTCTCGAGCAGCCAGGGCTGGTAATCGAAAATCGCGAGGCGCGGCTCGGCCCAGGATTCGAGCTTCACCCAGCCGCGCACCCCGGACACCCCGACGATGCGCCCCATCCGGACGCGCCGTTCGCCGGGCATGCCGACCTCAGGCAGCCTGCTTCGAGGCTTCCTTGACCAGCGCGCGCACCTTGTCGGTCAGCTGCGCACCCTTGGCCACCCAGGCCTGCACCTTGGCCACGTCCAGCTCCAGGCGCTTCTCCGCGCCGGACGCCACCGGGTTGTAGTAGCCCACGCGCTCGATGCTGCGGCCGTCGCGCTTGTCGCGCTGGTCCGCCACCACGACGTGGAAGAACGGGCGACCCTTGGCGCCGGCGCGCGCAAGACGAATCTTCACCATACGATACGAACTCCAGAGTTGCCGCGAGGCCGGCAGCCGCTTTCAGGCCGGTGCGGGAAACGCGGCATTTTAACGGAAATCGGCGGAAAGGGAAGGGTTTGGCGCAAGCCGCGGCCGCAAAGCCGCCGCCACGCCTCGATCGCGGGCGCCCAAGCGCCCGACGCCTGCGATCAGCGCATCGGCGGCACGCCGCCGCGTTTGAGCGCGCCCTGCATCTGCCGCATCAGGCCCTTCATGCCGCCCGAGGCCAGCTTGGACATCATCTTTTCCATCTGCTGGTACTGCTTCAGCAGGCGGTTGACGTCGGCCGGCTGCTGCCCGGCGCCGCGCGCCACGCGCGCGCGCCGCGAGCCGTTCAGCAGATCGGGGTGACGGCGCTCCTTCTTGGTCATCGACTGGATGATCGCGATCATGCGCTTGATCTCGCGGTCGTCGACCTTGGACTTGACGCTGTCCGGCAGGCTGCCGACGCCGGGCAGCTTGTCCATCAGCGCGCCCAGCCCGCCCATGTTGACCATCTGCTCGAGCTGGTCGCGCATGTCGTTCATGTCGAAGCGCTTGCCCTTGACCACCTTCTCGGCGAGCTTGGCGGCCTTTTCCTGGTCGACCTTGCGCTCGACTTCCTCGACCAGGCTGAGCACGTCGCCCATGCCGAGGATGCGCTGCGCGATGCGGTCGGGATGGAACGGCTCCAGCGCGTCGGTCTTTTCACCGGCGCCGAGGAACTTGATCGGCCGGCCGGTGACGTAGCGCACGCTGAGCGCGGCGCCGCCGCGCGCGTCGCCGTCGGTCTTGGTCAGGATCACCCCGGTCAGCGGCAGCGCCTCGGCGAACGCCTTGGCGGTGGTCGCCGCGTCCTGGCCGGTCATCGAATCGACCACGAACAGGGTCTCGACGGGATTCAGCGCCGCATGCAGCGCCTTGATCTCGTCCATCATCGCCGCATCGACGTGCAGGCGGCCGGCGGTGTCGACGATCAACACGTCGGCGACCTCGCGGCGCGCGGCGTCGACCGCGGCGCGGGCGATCGCCACCGGATCCTGCGCGCCGGTCGAGGGGAAGAAGCCCACCCCGACCTGCGCGGCCAGCGTCTGCAATTGCTCGATGGCGGCCGGACGGTACACGTCGCAGCTCACCACCATCACCTTTTTCTTCTTGCGCTCGACGAGGAAGCGCGCCAGCTTGGCCACGGTGGTGGTCTTGCCCGCGCCCTGCAGGCCGGCCATCAGCACGACCGCGGGCGGCTGCTGGGCGAGATTCAGTTCGGTGTTGACCGTGCCCATCAGCGCGGTCAGCTCGTCGCGCACCACCTTCACCAGCGCCTGGCCTGGGGTGAGGCTCTTCAGTACCTCCTGGCCGACCGCGCGCACCTGCACGCGCTGGATCAGCGCCTGCACCACCGGCAGGGCGACGTCCGCCTCGAGCAGCGCGATGCGCACCTCGCGCAGCGATTCGCGGATGTTGGCTTCGGTCAGGCGGCCGCGCCCGCGCAGGCGCTGCGCGGTGGCGGAAAGGCGCTGGCTGAGCGACTCGAACATGATCGGCAGGACGCAGGTCGGGAAAGCGCGCCAGTATACCAGCGGGTCCAGGGAGCGTTTGCGGACACCCCGCGCTGTGCCAAACTCGCGCGCATCATGCCGATCATTCCGACCTCCCTGCTCGCGATCGCCGGCTACCTGGGCGCTGCCGCCCTGCTGGCCGCTCCGCTGACCGGCTGGCCACGCCGGCCGCGTACCTCCGCCCTGCTGCTGGGCGCGCTCGCCGCGCTGCTGCACTTCGCCGCGCTGCTGGGCATGCATCGCGGCGCGCTCGACCTGCACTTCTTCGCCGCGCTCTCGCTGGTCGGGGCGCTGGTGGCGGCGCTGACCTTGCTGGTCAACCTGACCCGCCCGGTCGCCGGGCTCGGCGTGATCGTGTTTCCGCTGGCCGCCGCGCTGCTGGCGCTGGACGTGTTCGTGGCGCCGCCGACCGCACCGGTGGCGCTGGGCTGGCAGATCAAGCTGCACGTCGCCGTCGCCCTGCTCGGCTACGGCGTGCTCTCGATCGCGGCGCTGCTGGCGCTCCTGCTGGCCGCGCAGGAGCGCGCGCTGCGCCTGCACCGGCCCGGCCGGCTGGTGCTGGCGCTGCCGCCGCTGACGCAGACCGAGGCGCTGATGTTCCGCCTGATCGGCGCCGGTTTCGCGCTGCTCACCCTGACCCTGCTCAGCGGCCTGCTGTTCATCGAGGACATCCGCGCCCAGCACCTGATCCACACCACCGTGCTGTCGATCGCCGCCTGGCTGGTGTTCGGCACGTTGCTGTGGGGACGCTGGCGTTGGGGCTGGCGCGGCCGCCGCGCGGTACGCTTCACGCTGGCCGGGATGGCCGTGCTGCTGCTCGCCTTCTTCGGCAGCAAGTTCGTGCTCGAGCTGGTGCTGCAGAGGGTGCGCTGAGCGCCGGGCTTGAACCGTACGGCAACGCACGCGCAGAATCCGCGCCGCAGGGGAGCGAGGGGACCATCGACATGGACACGGACTCCGGTCAGCCCGAAGCAGACCGCCGACGCTTCCGGCGCGTGCCGCTGGAAGGCAGCGTGCGCCTCTACTCCGGCAGCACGATGTGGGAAACCGACCTGCTCGACCTTTCGCTGAAGGGCGTCCTGGTCGCGCGGCCGGCCGCGTGGACGGGCGCGTCCGGCGCGCGCTTCCGCATGGACCTGCGCGTCAACGGCACGCTGGTGATCAGCATGGGCGTCGAGGCCGCGCGCATCGAGGCCGATCGCCTCGCCTTCGCCTGGGACCGCATCGACCTCGACAGCTTCGCGCGCCTGAAGCGGCTGATCGAACTGAACCTCGGCCGCCACGAGCAACTGCACCGCGAACTGGCCGCGCTGGGCAGCTAGCTAACCCGCCGCGGCCAGCGCCTCGGCCAGGCGTTCGACCGCGATCACCTCCAGCTCGCCGTAGCGGCCCTTCTTCGGCGCGTTGGCCCGCGGCACGATCGCGCGCGCGAAGCCGTGCGTCGCCGCTTCCTTCAGGCGCTCCTCGCCGTTCGGCACCGGGCGGATCTCGCCGGACAGGCCGACCTCGCCGAAGGCGACCGTCTTCTCCGGCAGCGGCCGGTCGCGCAGGCTGGACAGCACCGCCAGCAGCACCGGCAGGTCGGCGGCGGTTTCCTGCACGCGGATGCCGCCAACCACGTTGATGAACACGTCCTGGTCGTAGGCGGCGACGCCGCCGTGGCGGTGCAGCACCGCCAGCAGCATCGCCAGCCGGTTCTGCTCCAGGCCCAGAGCGACGCGGCGCGGATTGCCCAGCGAGGACTGGTCGACCAGCGCCTGCACCTCGACCAGCAGCGGGCGCGTGCCCTCGCGCGTGACCATCACCGCGCTGCCCGGCGTCGGCACGCTGTGCGCGGAGAGGAAGATCGCCGAGGGGTTGGGCACCTCGCGCAGACCCTTGTCGCCCATCGCGAACACGCCGAGCTCGTTGACCGCGCCGAAGCGGTTCTTGAACGCGCGCAGCACGCGGAAGCGGCTGCCCGACTCGCCCTCGAAGTACAGCACCGCGTCGACCATGTGCTCGAGCACGCGCGGGCCGGCGATGCCGCCCTCCTTGGTAACGTGGCCGACCAGGAACACGCCGGTGCCGCTCTCCTTGGCGAAGCGCACCAGCTTCGCCGCCGATTCGCGCACCTGGCTGACCGAGCCGGGCGCGGCGGTCAGGAGTTCCGTCCAGATCGTCTGGATCGAGTCGATCACCAGCACGCGCGGGCGCGCCTCGACGGCGCGCTCGAGGATGCGTTCGACGCAGGTCTCGGCCAGCGCCTGCAGCGGCGCCAGCGGCAGGCCGAGCCGCTGCGCGCGCGAGGCCACCTGCGCCAGCGACTCCTCGCCGGTCACGTACACGCCGCTCATGCGGTCGCCCAGCGCACCCAGCATCTGCAGCAGCAGCGTCGACTTGCCGATGCCCGGATCGCCGCCGATCAGCACCACCGAGCCGTCGACCAGGCCGCCGCCGAGCACGCGGTCCAGCTCGCCGATGCCGACGCGGCTGCGCGATTCCTCGCCCGCCGCCACCTCGGTCAGCGGCGTGATGCGCGCTGCGCCTTCCGCGGCGCCGGCATAGCCGCCGCGGCGCGCGCCGCTGGCCGCCGCCTTCGCCGGCTCGACCACGAATTCGGACAGCGAATTCCACACGCCGCACTCCGCGCACTGGCCCTGCCACTTGTTGTGCTCGGCGCCGCACTCGGCGCAGACGTAGGCGGTCTTGGCCTTGGCCATGGATGTCCTCGAAGTCATGGCGCCGTGCGCCCCTGCCCTGCGGCGGCGGCGGCCGCAACCCGATTGCAGGCGTCGGCCGCCCGCGGCCGAAACCGCGCCCACACGATATCCCGGCCGTGTCGCAAGAAGCGATACGGCGCGGGCCGCATTCAGGCCTCGTCCTCGGCGAACAGCACGCGGCGGGTGACGCCGCAGGTGAGCTCGTAGCTGATCGTGCCGGCGTGCGCGGCGACGGTTTCGACCGGCAGCGCGGGGCCCCATAGCGTCACGGCATCGCCGACGCGCGCAGCGGGCGCTGCGCGCAGGTCCACCGTGAGCAGATCCATCGACACGCGGCCGACGATCGCCGCGCGGCGGCCGCCGACCAGCACCGGCGTGCCGGCAACGGCGCTGCGCGGGTAGCCGTCGCCGTAGCCGATCGCGGCGACGCCGACCGGCATGTCCTCGGGCGCCTCCCACGTCGCTGCGTAGCCGACGCGCTCGCCCTTGCGGATGCGGTTGACCGCGACCAGCCGCGTCGCCAGCGTCATCGCCGGGCGGAAGCCGAAGTCGGCGCCGCACTTGCCCTCGACCACCGCGAGTCCGTACAGCAGGCCGCCGACGCGCACCCAGTCGCCGCGCGCGTCCGGCCAGCCCAGCACGCCCGCCGAGTTGGACAGCGCGCGCTCGCCGGCGAGGCCGCGGGTGGCGGCGACGAAGCGCTCGATCTGCCGCGCGGTCAGCGCGTTGTCGAACTCGTCGGACGCGGCGAAGTGCGTCATCAGCGCGATCTCGGGATGCGCCGCCGGCAGCGCGCGCAGGCGCGCATGCACCTCGGCCGCGCGCTCGGGCGAAAAACCGAGCCGGTGCATGCCGGTGTCGAGCTTCAGCCACACGCGCAGCGGGCGCGGGTCGCGGTCGGCGGCCAGCCAATCGAGCTGGCTGTCGTGGTGGATCACCGCCTCCAGGCCGAGCCGGCGCATCTCGGCGAGATCGGCCGGCGCATCGGGCCCGCTGAGCACGATGATGCGCTGGCGATGCCCGGCCGCGCGCAGGCGCAGGCCGTCGGCGATCGCCGCCACGCCGAACGCCTCGGCCTCGTCCAGCGCGCGCGCCACGCGTTCGAGGCCGTGGCCGTAGCCGTCGGCCTTGACCACCGCCATCACGTGCGCGCCCTGCGCGCGTTCGCGGATGCGCGCGAGGTTGTGGCGCAGCGCGCCGAGGTGGATGGTGGCGAGGGCGGCGCGGCTCATGCAGAGCGGGACTCGGGGCTCGGGACTCGGGACTCGGCAAAGCAGGCGCGTCGAGCCTTGGCATGCCGCGGCCGACACGCCGGCTTTCTTGGCGAGCGATGCGGTGAAAGACCGGACGGCCTGCCCGCCGCGGCCACAATCGCGGCCGAGACATCCCGAGTCCCGAATCCCGAGTCCCGAGCCCCGGTCATTCCATCATCCCTGCGTACGCGTCCCCCGCGTGGTTCTCGAACTTGGTGTACTGGCCGAGGAAGGTCAGCTTGACCGTGCCGGTGGGGCCGTTGCGCTGCTTGCCGATGATCACCTCGGCGAGGCCCTTGTCCGGCGATTCGGGGTTGTAGTACTCGTCGCGGTAGATGAACAGGATCACGTCGGCGTCCTGCTCGATGGCGCCGGACTCGCGCAGGTCGGCCATCACCGGACGCTTGTCGGTGCGCTGTTCCAGCGAACGGTTGAGCTGCGAGAGCGCGATCACCGGGATGTCCAGCTCCTTGGCCAGGGCCTTCAGTCCACGCGAGATTTCTGAAATTTCGGTGGCGCGGTTCTCCTTGTTGCCGGGCACCGCCATCAGCTGCAGGTAGTCGATCACGATCAGGCCGAGGTCGTGCTCGCGCTTGAGCCGGCGCGCGCGCGCGCGCAGCTCGCCGGGCGACAGCGCCGGCGTGTCGTCGATGAAGATCTTGGCCTCGCTGAGCAGGGTGATGGCCTGGGTCACGCGCGGCCACTCCTCCTCGGCGAGATCGCCGGTGCGCAGGTGCTGCTGGTTGATGCGGCCGAGCGAGGAGATCAGGCGGAACGCCAGCTGCGAGGCGGACATTTCCATCGAGAACACCGCCACCGCCTTCTTCGTCTTCATCGCCGCGTACTCGGCGAGGTTCAGCGAGAACGCGGTCTTGCCCATGGCCGGGCGCGCGGCGACGATGATCAGGTCGGAAGCCTGCAGGCCGGCGGTCATCTCGTCGAGGTCGACGAAGCCGGTCGGCAGTCCGGACACCGAACCGCGGTTCTCGTAGCGCTGGTGCAGGATCTGGAACGCGTCCTTGACCGCCGAACGCATCGACACGAAGCCCTTGCGCCCGCGCGCGCCGGCCTCGGCGATGCGGAACACGCGCTGTTCGGCGGTCTCGACGATTTCCTGCGTGGAGCGGCCGTCCGGGCGGTAGCCGTCGCCGGCGATCTCGGTGCCGGCGTCGATCAACTGCCGCAGCACCGACTTCTCGCGCACGATGTCGGCGTAGGCGACGATGTTGGCCGCGCTCGGCGTGGCGTTGGCCAACTCGATCAGGTAGGCGGCGCCGCCGACCATCTCGGCCAGGCGCTGCGACTCGAACCACTCGCCCAGCGTCACCGCGTCGCAGGGCATGCTCTTGTTGGACAGCTCGCTGATCGCGCGGAAGATCAGCCGGTGGTCCTTGCGGTAGAAGTCGTCCTCGCCGATGCGGTCGGCGACGCGATCCCAGCTCTCCGGCGCCAGCATCAGGCCGCCCAGCACGGCCTGCTCGGCCTCGATCGAATGCGGCGGCACGCGCAGCGCGTCGATGCGCGGTGCGGGATTGCGATCAGGCGAGACGGCCATGGCACACCTTGGCGTTCGGGGCGGACAGCGGGCGAAGGCTACGCATCATACGCAGCGCAACCGCGGCTGCCGATACAACAACCCTGTGCGAAAACCCGCCGGCCGCGGTGGGCAACCTGTGGACAAACTGTGTGCGGATACGGTCGCAGGCCTTGCGACGCCGCCAAAAAACGACGGGCGCCTGTTGGCGCCCGCCGGGGTACCCGACCGCATGGTGCAATCACTGCTCGGCGACGATCGCCACCTTGACCGTGGTCTGCACGTCGGCGTGCAGCGCGACCTGCACCTCGTACTCGCCGACGTTGCGCAGCGGGCCTTCGCCCAGGATCACCTCGCTCTTCTCGAGCTCGAGGCCCTGCGCGCTGAACGCCTCGGCGATGTCGCGCGGGCCGACCGAGCCGTACAGCTTGCCCTCGGGGCTGGCGTTGGCGGTGATCGTGATCGCGGCGTTCTCCAGCTTCGCCTTGCGCGCCTCGGCGGTCGACAGCAGCTCGTTCGACTTGGCCTCGTACTCGGCGCGGCGCTTCTCGAAGTCGGCGAGGTTGGCCGCCGTGGCCGCCACCGCCTTGCCCTGCGGCACCAGGTAGTTGCGACCGTAGCCGGGCTTCACCTTGACCTTGTCGCCAATGGCGCCCAGGCCACGCACTTTCTCAAGCAGGATCAGTTCCATCGTGGATTCCTCATTCGTTAGCGCCGGCCGTGCCGGCGCAACTCACGCTGTCCGAATGACGGCCCCGCCGAAGCGGGACCGGCAAGGCGCGTCGATCAATAGAAATGGTTGTCGCTGTACGGCAGCAGGGCCAGGAAGCGCGCGCGCTTGACCGCGGTCGACAGCTGGCGCTGGTAGCGCGCCTTGGTGCCGGTGATGCGGCTCGGCACGATCTTGCCGGTCTCGGTGATGTACTGGCGCAGCGTGTTGAGATCCTTGTAGTCGATCTCCTTCACGCCCTCGGCGGTGAAGCGGCAGAACTTCTTGCGGCGGAAGAATTTGGACATGGTCGTCTCCGGTCTCAGGCGGCTTCGTCGCTGGCGCCGCTATCGGCGTCGCCGCCGAGCCCTTCCTCGTCGCGACGACGGGAACCCTTGCCTTCCTCCTTCTCCTTGCTCTTCATGATCGGCGAGAGCTCGGTGACGGCCTCGTCGCGGCCGATGATGAGGTGGCGCAGCACCGCGTCGTTGAAGCGGAAGCCGGATTCCAGCTCGTTGAGCGCGGTCTGGCCGCACTCGATGTTCATCAGCACGTAGTGGGCCTTGGCCAGGTGCTGGATGGGATAGGCGAGCTGGCGACGGCCCCAGTCCTCGAGGCGGTGGATCGTGCCGCTGTCGGCCTCGATCAGCGTCTTGTAGCGCTCGATCATGGCCGGCACCTGCTCGCTCTGGTCCGGATGGACCAGGAAAACGACTTCATAGTGACGCATGGTGGCTCCTTGTGGATGCGGCCCTCGCGGGCCCCGCAGCCTCCCGTCGCGGCGGTGAGGCAAGGTTCGCCGGCGCAAGGCGCGGCGAGCCGGCTATGTTAGGGCGAAGCCGCCCGCCGGCGCAAGTTCAAGTGTTTGAATGCGGAGCGGTTGGCGCCGCGCCCGATCCGCAACCGGGCCGGAGGCGCCGCCTCGGCCGGCAGGCACAGCGGATCGGGGCCGCGCCGCGCCTGCCGCGCCCCCGCGCTCAGCCGACCGTGAAGCTCTCGCCGCAGCCGCAGGCGCCGGTGACGTTGGGATTGTCGAACACGAAGGCGGCGTTGATGCCTTCGCGGCGGAAGTCGATCTCGGTGCCGTCCAGCAGCGGCAGGCTCTCCGCATCGACCACCAGGTGCACGCCGCTCACCTCGAACACGCGGTCGTTGGCGCCGATCTTGTCGGCGAGGTCGACGCTGTAGGTGTAGCCGGAGCAGCCGGACGGATGCGCGCCGAAACGCACGCCCGCAGCGCCGGGCTGCTTGGCGAGGAACTCGTGCATGCGTTCGCGGGCGGCGGCGGTGATGCGGATGGTCATGATCGCGGTGCCTTCTGGGGGGTTGGAAGGACCGCGATTGTACTGCACGCGGCGCGGGGCTTCGCTATCATCGCGACCTTTGCCAGGCCCGCGAACGCGGCGCCGAATCGGGAGTTTTCATTCATGGCGGTGACCAGCGTGAAGCAGGCGCTGTCGGGCGCGGTGGCGCCCGGCACGGAGGTGACGGTGCGCGGCTGGGTGCGCACGCGGCGCGATTCCAAGGCCGGCCTGTCCTTCGTCAACGTCAGCGACGGCTCCTGCTTCGACCCGATCCAGGTGGTCGCGCCGGCGACGCTGCCGAACTACGCCAGCGAGGTGCAGCACCTCGGCGCCGGCTGCGCGGTGGTCGCCACCGGCACGCTGGCGCCCTCGCAGGGCAAGGGCCAGGCGTTCGAGATCCAGGCGACGGCGATCGAGGTCTGCGGCTTCGTCGACGATCCCGAAACCTATCCGATCCAGCCGAAAGCGCATTCGCTGGAATTCCTGCGCGAGGTGGCGCACCTGCGCCCGCGCACCAACCTGTTCGGCGCGGTGGCGCGCGTGCGCCACACACTGGCCGCGGCGGTGCACCGCTTCTTCCACGAGCGCGGCTTCCTGTGGATCAACACGCCGATCATCACCACCTCCGACGCCGAGGGCGCCGGGCAGATGTTCCGCGTGTCGACGCTGGACCTGGCGAACCTGCCGCGCGACGCCAGCGGCGGCATCGACTTCGGCAAGGACTTCTTCGGCAAGGAGACCTTTTTGACGGTCTCCGGCCAGCTCAACGTCGAGGCCTACTGCCTGTCGCTGAGCAACGTCTACACGTTCGGCCCGACCTTCCGCGCGGAGAACTCCAACACGCCGCGGCACCTCGCCGAGTTCTGGATGATCGAGCCGGAGATCGCCTTCGCCGACCTCGACGCCGACGCGCGCCTGGCCGAGGACTTCCTCAAGTACCTGTTCCGCGCCGCGCTGGAGGAGCGCCCGGACGACATGGCGTTCTTCGCCGAGCGCGTGCTGCCGGAGGCGGTCGAGCGCCTGGAGAAGTTCATCGCCGCGCCGTTCGAGCGCATCGACTACGCCGATGCGGTCGAGATCCTGAAGAAATCCGGCAGGACGTTCGAGTTCCCGGTCGAATGGGGCGTGGATTTGCAGACCGAGCACGAGCGCTACCTGACCGAGCAGCACGTCGGACGGCCGGTGGTGGTGATGAACTACCCCGAGCGCATCAAGGCGTTCTACATGCGCCTCAACGACGACGGCCGCACCGTCGCCGCGATGGACGTGCTGGCGCCCGGCATCGGCGAGATCATCGGCGGCAGCCAGCGCGAGGAGCGTCTCGACATGCTCGACCGGCGCATGCAGCAGTTCGGCCTCGACCCCGCGCACTACCAGTGGTACCGCGACCTGCGCCGCTACGGCACCGTGCCGCATGCCGGCTTCGGCCTCGGCTTCGAGCGCCTGGTCTGCTACGTGTGCGGCCTGGCCAACATCCGCGACGCGATCCCGTACCCGCGCGCGCCGGGCCACGCGGAATTCTGAGGCCCCATGCGGTCCGGTGCCGCCCTCGCGATCCTGCTCGCCGCCGGCCTCGGCGCCGGCTGCTCGATCGTGCCCGCGCTGCCGCTGCCGCAGGCGCCGCAGGAACCGACCCTTGCCGAGGCCGGCGCGCGGCTGGCGCAGCGCACGCCGTGCTGCCGCGACTGGAGCGAACTCGCATTCCGCGCGCGCCTGCCGGCGGAGCCGCAGCGCTTCCGGTTCGACGATCCGATGCCGGTGGTCGAGATCGACGGCCAGCGCAGCTATGCGCTGGGGCTGCGCCTGCCCGCGGCCGACCCGCCCTACTCCGTGCTGTTCAAGGCCGAGCTGAGCGGCCGCTGGCTGCGCACCAGCTACCTGTTCGCGCCGACCGTGGTGCTGCTCGACGCCGACCTGCGCACGCTGCGCGTGGTCGACGTGCCGCTGTGCGAATCGATCGGCCTGACCGATGCCACCACCGGCGCCTTCGGCCGCGTCGACGTGGACGATCCGCGCGCGCGCTTCATGGTCGTCGCCAGCTCGGCGCGCCAGCTTGCCGCCACCACCTACTGGGAACAGTCGCCGGCCGGACTCGGCAACGACGTCCTGACCGGCGGCAGCGGCACGCTCGGCAAGCCGCCGACGATGGCATCCTCCGGCAGCTTCCAGATCCCGCACGGCCCGGCCGGCACGCTTCACGTCGGCCGGCTCACCCCGAAGTACGCGCGCGTGCTCGACGACGCCATCTGCGGCAAGCCCGGCCAGGGCCAGGGCCTGCTGAAGGACGTGCGCGACGTGATCCGCAAGCAGTTCTGAGCGCGGCGCGGCAACGCGCGGCCCGGCGAGGAGGACGCATGCAGCTCGATCTCAACGGCAGGCACGCGCTGGTCTGCGGCGCTTCGCAGGGCATCGGCCATGCCGCGGCGGTGGAATTGGCGCGACTCGGCGCCGACGTCACCCTGCTGGCGCGCTCGGCCGAAGCGCTGGCCGATGCGGCCGCCGCGCTGCCGCGCACGCACGCGGCGCAGCGCCACGGCGCGCTGGCCGCGGACATGGCCGACGCCGATGCGCTGCGCGAGCGCGTCGGCGCGCTGGTCGCGCAGCGCCCCGTGCAGATCCTGGTCAACAACAGCGGCGGCCCGCCCGGCGGGCCGGCGCACCTCGCCGAACCCGACGCCTACCTCGCCGCTTTCCGCCAGCACCTGATCGGCGGACAGGTGCTGGTGCAGACGCTGCTGCCGGGCATGCGCGCGGCGCGCTACGGCCGCATCGTCAACGTGATCTCGACCTCGGTGAAGGAGCCGATCGCCAACCTCGGCGTGTCCAACACCGTGCGCGCGGCGGTGGCGAGCTGGGCGAAGACGCTGGCGTCCGAGCTGGCCGCCGGCGGCATCACCGTCAACAACGTGCTGCCCGGCTTCACCCGAACGCAGCGCCTCGCCGGCCTGATCGCCGCCAACGCCAAATCCAGCGGCAGAAGCGAGGACGACATCGCGCGCGGCATGCTCGCCCTGGTCCCCGCCGGCCGCTTCGGCGAACCGGAGGAAGTCGCCGCGGTGATCGCCTTCCTGTGCACGCCGGCGGCAGCTTACGTCGACGGCGTCAGCATCGCCGTGGACGGCGGGCGCACGCGGACGCTGGCGTGAGCGCCGCGCACACCCTTCCGCCGCGCACCGGCAGCGCGGATGCCTGAAGGCCCCGAGATCCGCCGTGCCGCGGACGCGCTGGCCGCCGCCGTGGTCGGCGTGCCGCTGGCCGGGGCCTGGTTCGCCTTCGACGCGCTGAAACCCTACGCGCGCCGGCTGCGCGGACGCCGCATCGAGGCGATCGCTCCGCACGGCAAGGCGCTGCTGACCCGCTTCGACAACGGCCTCACGCTGTACACGCACAACCAACTGTACGGCGTGTGGCGGGTGGTCGATGCCGGCCAGCGCCCGGCGAGCTCGCGCGCGCTGCGCGTCGCGCTGGAAACCGCGCACAAGGGCATCCTGCTGTACAGCGCCTCGGACATCGAGATCTGGCCGAGCGCGCGCGTGCACGAGCATCCGTTCCTCGCCCGGCTCGGCCCCGACGTGCTCGATCCCGCGCTGGAGGAAGCGGCGGTCGCCGCGCGGCTGGTCGCGCCGCGCTTCGCGCGCCGCGCGCTGGCGGGCCTGCTGCTGGACCAGGGCTTCCTCGCCGGGCTGGGCAATTATCTGCGCGCGGAAATCCTCTGGCAGGCGCGGCTGGCGCCGTCGCGGCGCCCCGTCGACCTCGACACCGACGCGTGCGCCGCGCTGGCGCAGGCGCTGCTCGGCGTGCCGCGCCATTCCTACCGCACGCGCGGCCGTCCGCGCGGCGGCCAGCTGCAGGACACGCCGTTCCGCTTCCGCGTCTTCGAACGCACGGGCGAGCCCTGCGAGCGTTGCGGCACGCCGATCGAGAAGCGCGCACAGGGCGGGCGGCCGCTGTACCTGTGCCCGCGCTGCCAGCGCTGATGCGCGCGCGTACGGTTCCCCTCGCCCGCCGCCAGCCGCTAAGCTCGTGCGCATGACCGCGCCGCTCACCCTCGCCAACCTGATCGACGGCCACCTGCAGCCGCCGCGCCACGGCCGCTATCTCGACGTGATCGAACCCGCCACCGGCGCCGCGCTCGCGCGCTGTCCGGACAGCGACGGCGCCGACGTCGACGCGGCGGTCGCCGCCGCGGCGCGCGCCGCGCCCGGCTGGGCGGCGACGCCGGCCGGCGCGCGCGCGCGCCTGCTGGATCGCCTGGCCGACCTCGTCGAGGCCAACCTCGACGCGCTGGCCGCCGACGAGTCGCGCGACAGCGGCAAGCCGCTGGCGCTGGCGCGCAGCCTCGACATTCCGCGCGCGGTGTCCAACCTGCGCTTCTTCGCCGACGCGATCACGCAATGGTCCAGCGAGGCGCACGCGATGGAGGCGGGCGCGATCAACTACACGCTGCGCCAGCCGCTCGGCGTGGTCGGCTGCATCAGCCCGTGGAACCTGCCGCTCTATCTCTTCACCTGGAAAATCGCGCCGGCGCTGGCCGCCGGCAACGCGGTGGTGGCCAAGCCCAGCGAGATCACCCCGCTGACCGCGTTCCGTCTCGCCGAGCTGGCGATCGAAGCGGGTTTTCCGCCGGGCGTGCTGAACGTCGTGCAGGGCACCGGCCCGGCGGTCGGCCAGGCGATCGTCGAGCACGCCGGGGTGAAGGCGATCTCGTTCACCGGCTCGACGCGTACCGGCGCGGCGATCGCCGCGGCCGCGGCGCCGAAGTTCAAGAAACTGTCGCTGGAGCTGGGCGGCAAGAACCCGACGCTGGTGTTCGCCGACTGGGACGGCAGCGACGCCAGCCTCGACACGCTGGTGCGCTCGGCGTTCGCCAACCAGGGCCAGATCTGCCTGTGCGGCTCGCGCATCCTGGTCGAGCGTCCGGCCTACGCCGAATTCCGCGAGCGCTTCGTGGCGCGCGCCGCCGCGCTGCGCGTCGGCGACCCCGCGGCGGCGGACACCGATCTCGGCGCGATCGTCTCGCCGGCGCAGTACGACAAGGTCATGGGTTACATCGACCTCGCCCGCGCCGAAGGCGGCCGCATCCTGTGCGGCGGCGCGCCGGTGCGCGTCGAGGGCCGCTGCGCCGAAGGGCGCTTCATCGCGCCGACCGTGGTCGAAGGGCTGCCGGCCGACTGCCGCGTCAACCAGGAAGAGATCTTCGGCCCGGTCGCCACGCTGATCCCGTTCGATCGCGAGGACGAGGCGCTGGCGATCGCCAACGGCACGCCCTACGGGCTCGCCGCCTCGTTGTGGACGCGCGACCTCGCGCGCGCGCACCGCGTCGCGGCGCGGCTCGAATCCGGCATCGTCTGGATCAACTGCTGGCTGCTGCGCGACCTGCGCACGCCGTTCGGCGGCGTCAAGCAATCCGGCGTCGGCCGCGAAGGCGGCACCGATGCCCTGCGCTTCTTCACCGAAGCCAAGAACGTTTGTATTCGCTACTGAGGACCGGAATGTACTCACTCAGGGATCTGCTCGAGAACAACCGCCGCTGGTCGGAAGCCATCCGCGCGCAGGATCCGCAGTTCTTCAAGCGGCTGTCGCAACAGCAGGCGCCGAAGTACCTGTGGATCGGCTGCTCGGACTCGCGCGTGCCGGCCAACCAGATCATCGACATGGCACCGGGCGAGGTGTTCGTGCACCGCAACGTCGCCAACGTGGTGGTGCACACCGACCTCAATTGCCTCAGCACCATCCAGTTCGCGGTGGACGCGCTCAAGGTCGAACACATCATCGTGGTCGGCCACTACGGCTGCGGTGGCGTGCAGGCGGTGCTGGAACAGCGCCGCCTCGGCCTGATCGACAACTGGCTGCGCCACGTCGGCGACGTGATGCAGAAGCACGCCGGCGCGCTGGCCCCGCTGGAACTGGCGGCGTTGCGCCACGCGCGCCTGTGCGAGCTGAACGTGGTCGAGCAGGCGGCCAACGTCTGCCAGACCACGATCGTGCAGGACGCCTGGGGGCGCGGCCAGAAACTGGCCGTGCACGGCTGGTGCTACGGCCTGGCCGACGGACGCATCCGCGACCTCGGCATGAACGTGGCGCGGCCCGACGACCTGGCGGAGGTCTACGAGCGCACGCTGGAGCGGCTGGCCGCCCCGCCGGGACTTGCCGGCTGAGCGCGCCGTGCCCAGGCGCACTACGCGCCCGCCGGATTTTCGTGTAGACAGTCGCCAGGCAAACGCGGGAACGGGAGGATGCCGCCGATGCTGCGCAAGGTCGTGGTGGGCGCCGCCGTGGCGCTGTCGATATGGGCGCCGGGCGCGCCCGCACAGGCTTCGTCGCAGTCCGCATGGCTGGCGAAGCAACGGGCGGCGACGGCAAAATCCGAGGACATCCTGCACGAGGCGGAAAAGCGCGAGGGCCTGCTGGCGCAGTACCAGTACATGCTCGACGCCTACGTCTCCGGCAAGGACGAGGCATTCCTGCTGATCTTCGGCCAGTACGTGTCGTGGTACCAAACCTACATCGGCGCCTATGACGCTGCCCGCACCAGTTTCTCGATCCGGCAGCCCGCGGAAAAGGACGACAATCCGTCGCCGCTGGCGGATCCCGACTATGTCGCACAGCCCGCCACCGAGGCGATCGCCGCGCTGGCCAAGGACCGCAAGGCGGTGTTCTTCAACGAGGCGCACAACGCGCCGGTGACGCGCACGCTGACCGTGCAGATGCTGGCGAAGCTGCGCGCGGAAGGCTTCGACACCTTCGCCGCCGAAACGCTGTACGCGACCGACAAGGACCTCGCCAAGCGCGGCTACCCGACCGCCGACAGCGGCTTCTACACCGAAGAACCGATCTACGCCGAGATGGTGCGCACCGCGCTCAAGCTCGGTTACCGCGTGATCGCCTACGAGGCCGAGTCCGACGCCACCGGCGACGCGCGCGAGGCCGAGCAGGCGCGCAACCTCTACCAGCGCGCGTTCAAGGGCCATGCGGACGCGCGCCTGGTGGTCAACGCCGGCTACGCGCACATCGTGGAAAGCGGCGTCTACCTCGGCGGGCAGTCGATGGCGCAGCACTTCCGCAAGATTTCCGGCATCGACCCGCTGACCGTCGAACAGACCATGCTGATCGCGCATGACGCGCCGGACAAGGATCACCCTTACTACCGTGCGGTCGTGGACAAGCTGCACCCGACCGTGCCGCTGGCATTCGTGCGCAAGGATGGCACGCCGTGGTCATTGAAACCCGGCTACGACGTCAGCGTATTCTTCCCTGAGGACGTACTGCAGCGCGGTCGCCCGACCTGGCTGGCACTGGGCGGCCTGCGCTCCCCCTACTTCGTCTCAAGCGACATGTGCAACAAGAGCTTTCCATGCCTGGTCGAAGCGCGCTACGCCGACGAAGGCGACGACGCCATCCCGGCCGATCGCCTGGTGCTCAATCCGATCCCCCCGAATATCGCCGCGTCGGAACGTGCGCGCCGCACTCAAACCGAGCCGACGGGGGATCTGTACCTGCGTCCGGGCCGTTACAGGCTCACTGCCACGGGGATCGACAACCGCGTGCTGAGTCGCCAGGACATCACCATCCGCACCGACGGCGCATCGTCCCCATGAGCCCAACCGTCCGCACCGACAGCGCCCCCGCCCCGATCGGCGCCTACCCGCACGCGCGCCGCGTCGGCGACCTGCTGTTCCTGTCCGGCGTCGGCCCGCGCGTGCCGGGCAGCAACGCGATCCCCGGCAATGTCTACGACGACGGCGGCAAGCTGGTCCGCTACGACATCGAGGCGCAGTGCCGGCAGGTGTTCGCCAACGTGCGCGCAGTACTGCAAGCGAGCGGCGCGCGCTGGCAGGACCTGGTCGACGTGACTGTATTCCTCACCGACATGGCGCGCGACTTCGCCGCCTACAACCGCCTCTACGCCGAGCACTTCGCCGGCGTGGACGCCTGCCGCACCACGCTCGGCATCACCGCGCTGCCGACGCCGATCGCGATCGAGCTGAAGTGCGTCGCGTGGATGGGCGCGCGCCCGGTGCCGTAGCCGGGGCCGGCGCGTCCCGCGGCTCCTCGCGGACACGAAAAACCCCGGCCGGTCGCCCGGCCGGGGCCGATGCGGGCAACGGTCCGCGCTTACTGCTGGGCGCCGTCGGCCTTGGCCGGCTCGGCGGCCTTCTCCGTGCCCTTCTTGGCCGCGTGATGATGCTTGGCGTGATGCTTGTGCATCGCGGCCTTGTGCTCGGTCGCCGGCTTGGCGGCTTCCGGCGCAGTGGCCTGCCCGGTCGCCGTCGGCTGCGCCGGCTGGGCCTGCCCGTTGTCCTGCGCGAAGACGAAGCCGGAGAACGCAAGACCCGCGGCCAGCAGGGCCGAAATCGCGAACGTACGCATGGAGGTTCACCTCGTGGAATGGGTGCCGCGAACCCGGCCGGAACCCGGCGTCACGGGGGCGCGGTGGCGACAACTTGCGCTCGTGCCGTGATACCGAAGCTGAACGATCCGCGCGCGGCTCGAGGCGCGATTCAGCCCACGCCGGCAAAGGCGAGCGCGGCTTCCAGCAGGCGGCGGATCAGCGCCTGGGTCGGACCGGCGAGGTCGGCACGCCAGGCGAAGCTGTCCTCGTCCATGTAGTTCAACTGCGCCAGCTCGAGCTGCACGGCGTGCACGTCGTCGGCCGGCGCGCCGTAGCGGCGGGTGATGTAGCCGCCCTTGAAGCGGCCGTTGATCGCGAAGCTGTAGTGCCGCTGCGCGCCCAGCGCGTGCGCGAGCGCGGTTTGCAGCTCGGGCGCGCAGCTCGCGCCGTCGGCGGTGCCGAGGTTGAAATCGGGCAGTCGGCCGTCGAAGAACATCGGCACGACGCTGCGGATCGAATGCCCCTCCCACAGCACGACGCGGCCGTGTTCGGCCTTGAGCCGCGCCAGCTCGGCGACCAGTGCGGCGTGGTATGGGCGCCAGTACGCGTCGACCCGCGCGGCGATCCCGGCGGCGTCGGGCTCGTGGCCTTCGCGATAGACGGGCGCGCCGGCGAAAGTGACGGTGGGCACCAGCCCGGTCTCGCGGCGCCCCGGATACAGCGCGGCGCCGTCGGCCGGACGATTCAGATCGACCACGTAGCGCGACCAGTGCGGGCGCAGGATCGACGCGCCAAGCTCCTGCGCGAAGGCGTACAGCCGCGCCACGTGCCAGTCGGTATCGGGCACGCGTCGGGCGGCGGGCGTCATGCGCGCGGCGAGTTCGTCGGGCAGCGAGCTGCCGTCGTGCGGCAGGCTGACCAGCAGCGGCGCCGTGCCGCGGTGCAGGGCGAATGTGTCCATGCGCAAAGTCTAGCCGGAGCGGCAGGGCGGCGGCGCGGGGACCGCGCTCAAAGGCCGAAGCGCGCCGGCGCGTACGGCGCGGGATCGAGCGCCGGCGCGATGCCGCCGGCCAACGCCGCGACCAGCTCGCCGGTGGCCGCGGACATGCTGACGCCGAGCATGCCGTGGCCGGTGGCCAGCAGCAGGTTGGTCCAGCGCGCGCTGGGACCGACGATCGGCACCTCGTCGACGCTCATCGGCCGCCAGCCCCACCATTCCTCCTGCACCTGCGGTCCTTCCGGTTCGTGCAGGAACCCGGCCGCGCCGCGGCGCAGCGCGTCGAGGCGCACGCGGTTCAGCGTGGCGTCGTAGCCGGAAAACTCCATCGTGCTGCCGAGGCGGAAACCGGAGCCCCAGGCGGTGACGCACACGCTCGGCTCGCGCAGCACCAACGGCCGGCGCGGCGCCAAGGCCGGCCGCGAATAGGTGATCGAGTAGCCCTTGCCCGGCTGCATCGGCAGGCGCAGGTCGAGGCTGCGCGCGGTCAGCGGCGACCACGCGCCCAGCGCGAGCACCACGCGCGTGCCGACGAACTCGCCGCGCGAGCTGCGCACGGCGGCGATGCGCGAGCCATCGAAGGCAAAACCCTCTACGCGTGCGCCTTCATCGATCGCGCCGCCCAGCTCGCGTACGCGGCGCGCCAGCTCTGCCGCGTAGCGGTCCGGACGCAGGCGCGCGTCGCCGGGATGCAGGACGCCGCCGGCCACGCCCGGCTTCAGCGCCGGCTCCATCGCCAGCACCTCGTCGGCGCACTTGCGCTCGACGGCGATGCCGAGCCGCGCCAGCGCGTCCAGGTGCGACTGCTCCTGCGCGAACGCGCGCGCATCGCGGAACACGTACAGCGTGCCCTCGCGCGCGTACTCGCAGTCAAGGCCGTCGTCGGCGACCCATCGTTCCAGCAGCGCGCCCGAGCGTTCGAGGATCGCGGCGCGCGCTTCCGCGGCGCGCCAGAAGTCGCGCGGGTTGCAGCGCCCGGCGAAGCCGAGCAGCCAGCGGAAGCGCTCGAAGTCGGGGCGCGGGTTGACGTACAGCGGCGCGTCGCGCTTCAGCATCCAGCGCAGCGCCTTCATGGTCATGCCGGGCTCGTTCAGCGGCGGCGCATGGCTGGGGGTGATGGTGCCGCAGTTGCCGTGCGAGGCGCCGCAGCCGACGCTGCCCTGCTCGAGCACCCGCACCGTCGCGCCCGCTTTCAGCAGGTGGTAGGCACAGGCGAGTCCGATGACGCCGCCGCCGAGCACGAGGGCGTCGCTGCGCGTGGATGACATGCGCGCATTCTACGGCGCGCGGCGGCCGCCGTGCAGCGCGCTCAGCCCAGCGCCAGCGGCGCGAACAGCACGTTCCAGTGCGCCAGGCCGGCGACGGCGACCAGCATCGTCAGCACGACCGCGCTGTGGTGCAGCTTGCGCATGGCGCCCCAGCCGCGCGCGCGCCACACCGCCGGCATCTGCAACAGCGCGATCGCGCTGACGGCCGCGCACAGGTAGGCCAGCGCCACCGCCACGCGCAGCAGCGGCGTCGGATAGGCGTAGATCGCATCCGGGCCCATCGCCCCGAGCTGGGCCAGCGCGGCCGCGCCGGTCGCGATGAAGGCCAGCCACAGCAGCGCCGCCAGGATCACGATGAACGTCGCGCCGAACGGCCCGCGCGCGCTGCCGTGGATGCGCCGACCGCGGCGCGCCCACGCGGCCACCAGCGCGCCGATGCACAACAGCGCCAGCACGCCCAGCAGCAGCGCGAACTGCGACGGGTCGTCGAGCGGGCCGATGCGATCGAACACCGTATGGCCGTACGGGCTGACGAAACCGGAGATGCGCCCGCGCGCATCCTGCAGGAACACGAGGCGGTCGCCGCCCTCGGCCGCGCGGAAGGTAAGCGGCCCGTCCTGCACCCAGCGCGTGGGCTCGGCGCCGCCGCGGAGCACGAGCTGGCCGTCGCCGGCCAGGCCCACCGCCGCGGTGGCGCCGGCGGCGTCGAGCAGCTTCTCCAGCGTCGAGTAGTTGCGGCGTTCGGCGAGGTAGCGCCCGGCGAAACGCGCGTCGCCGCGCACAAAACCCCGCGCCGGCGGCAGCGCCGCCGGGCGCGCGTCGGCGAGAAAGCGCTCGAAGATCTGCCGCGGCAGTTCGGTGGCCAGCTCGCGGCCGGTGTCGGTGTTGGTGGAAACGAACACGCCGACGCCGGCATCCGGCAGCACGACCATGTCGGACTGGAACCACAGCGTCGCGCCGCCGTGTTCCAGGCTGAGATAGCGCCCGTAGGCATGGCGGAAGAAGCCGTGCGCGATGCCGGCCGCGTCCGGCGCATTGCGGAAATCGACGCCGGCCATCGCCGCGAAAGTCTGCGGACGCAGCACCGCGCGGCCGTCCAGCGCGCCGCCGTTCAGCAGCATGCGCATGTAGCGCGCCATGTCGGCGGCGCTGCTCGCCGCCGCGCCGGCCGGCGCGATCTGCGCGATGTGCTCGAACGGCTGCGGCGCGAAGCCGCCGTCGACGTAGCGGAAGCCGGTGCTGTAGGCGTGCGCCAGCGCCGCGCCGACCGCGCGCGGATCGTTCGCCGGCAGCGGTTCGCGGAACGTGGTGCGGGTCATGCCGAGCGGCGCCAGGACGTGCTGCTCGACGTAGGCGTCGAACGGCTGCCCGGACGCCTGCTGCACGATCGCGCCGAGCAGCGCGACCGCGTAGTTGGAATAGTCGGCGTGCACGCCCGGCGCGCGCACGCGCTGCGGGCGGTAGCGCGCGAGATAGTCGTCCAGCGTCGGTACCGGCGTGCCGGGCCGCGCGAACAGGTGGCCGAGCGCGCTGTCCTCGAAGCCGGCGGTGTGCGTCATCAGGTGCCGGACCTTGACCGGCGGGTAGCCGGCGTCGGGCAGGCGCAGCGCGGGCGGCAGGTAACGGTTGGCGTCGGCGTCGAGGTCGAGCCGGCCCTGCTCGACGAGCTGCATCGCGGCGATGTAGGTGAACGTCTTCGAGATCGAGCCGATGCGGAACAGCGTGGTCGCCGGGTCGACCGCGCGCGCCGGACGCTGCGCGGCGATGCCGTAACCGCGCTCGAGCAGCGTGCCGTTGCGATCGACCACCGCCACGGTGACGCCGGCGACGCCCTTCTCGCGCATATAGGCGCGCACGACGCCGTCGACGAAGGCGCCCAGCTCGGCAACCGGCAGCGCCGGCGCGATCGCGGGAGCCCCGGTCTGCGGCGGCGGCGCGGCCGTCTGCGCCGATGCCCCGGCCGCTGCCGGCGCGGCCGGCGGTTCGGCCCGCACGCCCGGCGACAGCGACAGCAACTGCAGCGCCAACCCCACCCCGAGCACCCGCCCCAGCACCCCGTGCATGCGCTTCCCCTTCACGTCACTTCCTGACCCGCTGTCGCCGGCCGCGGCGTTCGATTTGACCAGATCGGCCCAAAAGCGGCCAGCCGCGGCGGCGGCGCCCATGGCACCGTTCCTGCATGAATTTTCGCTACGTTACCGGAGGACTCGCCATGTCCGTGACCACCACCGAAACCGTCTTCGCCCTGCGCGCCCCCGGCTCCGGCTGGCTGGCGACGCTGATCTGCGCGCTGGACGAGGCCTCCCGCGACCCCGATTTCGACGAGTACCACCGCCGCCTGCTGGTGCAACTGCTGCGCGAGGGCGCGCCCGGCGCCGCGGTGGTCGCCGCCGCGCACCGGCGCATGGCCGAATTCGAGTCCGTCCTCGCCGATGGCCGCGACGCCCTGCCCGCATCCCCGGCCCTTCCGTCGGCGTCGGCGCCGCCGCCTGCGCGCCAGCGTCCCTCACTGAGCCTGGTCGGCGGCTCGCTCTGACCCCCAGCCGGTCCAGCCCGGGCCGCGCACCACGCGCCCCGGCAACGTGCCGGTCGGCCGGCCGTCGGCCAGCACCTGCTCCCCGTTGACGAACACGTCGCGCACGCCGGTGGCGTACTGGCGCGGCGCGGCGTAGGTGGCGCGGTCGGCGATCGTCGCCGGGTCGAACACCACGATGTCCGCGTAGTAGCCGGCGGCGAGGCGGCCGCGATCGCGCAACTTCAGATTCTCGGCGGGCAGCGCGGTCAGGCGGCGGATCGCATCGGGCAGGGTGTCGACGCTCTCGTCGCGCACGTAGTGGCCGAGAAAGCGCGCGACGTTGCCGTAGGCGCGCGGATGCGGCTGCGACTTCAGGAACACGCCCTCCGGCGCGTACGAGCCCTCGTCGGATCCGAGCGTGACCCAGGGCTGCTCGAGGCCGAGCTTCACGTTGGCCTCGTTCATCAGGAAGAACGCCGCGTCGATGCGGCTGTGGTCCTCGACGATCAGGTCGATGATGGTGTCCTCGGGACTCCTGTGGCGCATCGCCGCCACCTCGGCCAGGGTCTTGCCGGTGAGCGGCTTGAGCTTGTCGGTCCTGAAGCCGATCAGCAGGATGTTGTCGGCGCTGCCGGCGGCGACGCACAGGTTTTCCCAGCCCTTGCCCGGGCGGCGCATCTCGCGCACCAGCTTCCTGCGCACGTCCGGTTTCTGCAGGCGCGCGATCCACGCGTCCTGCCCGCCCGCCTGGATCGCCGGCGGCATGCAGGCATACAGGCCGGTCGCGCCGGCGGTGTAGGCGTACATGTTGGCGCTGACCGACAGGCCCTGCGCGCGCGCCTCCTCGATGCGCGCGATCGCCTCGCGCATCTTCGGCCAGTTCGCCTTGCCGGCGGCCTTGAGGTGGTAAGCCTCGGCGTGCACGCCGGCGGTGCGCGCGATCGCGATCAGCTCGTCGATGCCCTGCAGCAGCCGGTCGCCTTCGCTGCGCATGTGCGAGACGTAGGCGCCGCCGAACGGCGCGGCGGCCTGCGCCAGCGCCACCAGCTCGTCGGTCTTCGCGTAGGCGCCGGGCGCGTAGATCAGCGCGGAGCCGACGCCGAGCGCGCCCTCGCGCATCGCCGCGCGCACCACGTCCTGCATGCGCGCCAGTTCCTCGGCCGTGGGCGCACGGTCGGCGTTGCCCAGCTCGTGCTGGCGCACCGTGGTGGCGCCGACGAACGAGGCGATGTTGGGCGCGATGCCCTTCGCCGCCAGCGTGTCGAGAAATTCGCCCAACGAGGTCCAGGTGATCGGATAGCGGATGTCGCCCTGCTGGGCGGTCATCTCCTGCTTCATCGCGTCGGTCAGGGGACCGTACGACCAGCCTTCGCCGAACACTTCCAGCGTCACGCCCTGCTTGATGTCGGACAGCGAGCGGCCGTCGGCGATCAGCGCATCCGGCGCCCACGACAGCATGTTGACGAAGCCCGGCGCGACCGCCAGGCCGCTGGCATCGACCTCGCGCCGCGCCGCCGCCGCGTCGAGGTTGCCGACCATCGCGACGCGATCGCCGCGCACGCCGACGTCGGCGACCGCACCGGGCGCGCCGCTGCCGTCGTAGACCGTGCCGTGGCGGATGATCAGGTCGTAGACGGGCGCGCCCCGGGCCGGCGCGGCGGCCGTGGATCCGCGGGGCGGCTGAGCGGCACAGGCGCAGAGCAACAGGGCGAACGCGACGACGGTCGTTTTACGCAGCATGGTGATCCCTCCCCGGGACCGTCCGACTATCGCCAAGCCGCACCTGCGCGGCAAGCGACACAGGTCACGCTGCGACCAAAGCCGGTTGCGCTCCCCGCGCGCCCCGCTCGAGCCGGGCGCGCGGCGGCTTCACGTGCGGCGGCTGTGCCGCTACCCTCGGCGCATGCAGCACCGAGGATGTTTCCAGACCGAGCCCGCATCCGCGCGCTGCGCCGTCCGCCCGCAGTGGATGCGCGCCGACCCGCATCTCGGCGCACTGACGGCGATGGTGTTGGCGCTCGCGCTGGCCGCATGCTCCAGCGCACCGCGGCGCCCGGCGCCCGCGGCCGGTTCGTCGACGGCGGCTGCCGCCAACAGCGTGCTGTTCCGCGCGATCGGGCTGGTCGGCACGCCCTACCGTTACGGCGGCAACACCCCGAGCAGCGGCTTCGACTGCAGCGGGCTGGTCGACTACGTCTACCGCACCGAGGCCGATCTCGCACTACCACGCACCGCCCACGAGATCGGCGCGCTGGACGCGCCGCAGATCGGCCGCGGCGGCCTCGCGCCGGGCGACCTGGTGTTCTTCCACGGACGCGGCCGCCGCATCACCCACGTCGGCATCTACGTCGGCGAGGGACGCTTCGTGCATGCGCCCAATACCGGCGGCACCGTGCGCCTGGACGAACTCGACGGGCCGTACTGGCGCCAGCACTTCCTCTACGGCAAGCGCGTCCTCGACTGAGCCGCCGGCGAACCGCGCAGGCGATCGCGCCGGCCATTTGTATTGTGCACAACAAAGTTGTATAAGGCACATATGCCGGCCGCCGCCATGCCCTCGCCGCTGCACCTCGACCAGCAGTTGTGCTTCGCGCTGTACAACGCCTCGCGGGCGATGACGGCCGCGTACCGTCCGCTGCTGGAGCCGCTGGGGCTGACCTACCCGCAATACATCGCGATGCTGGCGCTGTGGCAGCGCGACCACGTCAGCGTGGGCGAACTCGGCGAGGCCCTGCTGCTGGACTCGGGCACGCTGACGCCGCTGCTCAAGCGCCTCGAGCAGGCCGGCCTGGTCAGCCGCCGGCGTCGGCGCAGCGACGAGCGCGAGGTGGAGATCGCGCTGACCGCGGCCGGGCGCGCGCTGCGTCGGCGCGCCGCGGGCATCCCCGAACGCATGCTGTGCCGCACCGGCATGGCGCCCGCGGACTTCATCCGCCTGCGCGACGCGCTCGGCGCGCTCGCCGCAAGGCTTTCCCCCCGTCCCCTCCAAGGAGCTACGCCATGAGCACCCAGATCCTGTACACCGCCACCGCCACCGCCCACGGCGGCCGCGAAGGCCACGTGCGTTCCAGCGACGGCCTGATCGACCTCGACCTCAAGCTGCCGAAGGAAATCGGCGGCCCCGGCGGCGCCGGCAGCAATCCCGAGCAGCTCTTCGCCGCCGCCTACGCGGCCTGCTTCGAGGGCGCGGTGCGCCTGGTGGCGCGCGAGAAGAAGGTCGCGCTGAAGGATGCCTCGGTCACCGCGCACGTCGGCGTCGGTCCGCGCCAGCCCAGCGGCTTCGGCATCGGCGTGCGGCTGGACGTCAGCCTGCCCGGCATCGACCGCGCCGTGGCGCAGGACCTGGCCGACACCGCGCACCGCGACATCTGCCCGTACTCGCACGCCACCCGCGGCAACGTGGACGTGCAGGTCAAGGTGGTCTGAGGCGAACCGTACCGGCACGCCGCGCCCCGAAGCGCGGCGTGCTGTAATGGGCCGGCGGGCGTCGGGGGACGCCATGAAGGGAGCGCCGCGATGAAAGACCTCACCGTACTGCTGGGCCGCATCGGTCTGGCGCTGATGTTCGTCGTGTTCGGCTGGGCCAAGCTGCACGACATGGCCGGCACCCAGGCCTACATGCAGTCGGCCGGCGTGTCCGGCGCGCTGTACCCGCTGGTGCTGCTGGCCGAGCTGGGCGGCGGCCTCGCCATCCTGACCGGCACGCTGACGCGCATCGCCGCGCCGCTGCTGGCGCTGTTCTGCCTGGCCAGCGCCTGCCTGTTCCACTACCCGCACATGGCCACCGACCCCGGCCAGGCGATCAACTTCTGGAAGAACGTCTCGATCGCCGGCGGCTTCCTGGTGCTGGCCGCACACGGCGCGGGCGCCTGGAGCGTCGACGGCTGGTGGGCCAGCCGCAAACGCTAGCCGGGCCCGACGCGCGAAGTCGATGCCGCGAGCACGGGGCGCGTCCAGCCGACGCGCCCCGCCGGCGGCTTCTCGCCGCGAATGCGCGCGCCCATGCGCTCGTAGAACGCGCGCGCCGGCGGGTGCGCGACGATCAGCACCTCGGCGAAACCACGCGCCGCGGCCTCATCCAGCATGTGCCGGAACAGCGCGGCGCCGACGCCGCTGCCCTGCTGCACATCGTCGACGAACAGGTAGTCCAGTTCCGCCTCGCCGGGGCGGCTGAGCAGGCTGTAGAAGCCGGCCAGGCGGCCGTCGCGTTCGGCGACGCGCACTACGTCGCGCGCGATCTGCTCGGGCGTGATCGCGACCGTCTCGACGATGCGCCGATACTCGCCCGCATAAGCCGAGGACCCGCGCACCAGCGCGGTCAGCGCCGCGCAATCGGCATCCCGCGCGGGCCGGATCCGCGGCGCGGCGCCGCGCTCAGGCGTGCGCGTGGCCGTCGGGGCCATGCGCGTGGCCGTGCGCGATCTCCTCGGCGGTGGCATCGCGCACCGCGGTGACCTCGACGTCGAAGCCAAGCGTCTTGCCGGCCAGCGGATGGTTGAGGTCGACGTCGACCGTGCTCATGCCCACCTTGTGCACGGTCACCGCGCGCTGGCCGCCTTCCTTCAGCGCCAGCACGGTGGTCACGCCGGGCTTGAGATGCTTCGCGTCGCGGAAGTACTTCTTCGGCACGCGCTGGATCATGCCTTCGCGACGCGCGCCGTAACCTTCCTCCGGCTGCACGCTGACCTGGAACTTGTCGCCCGCCTCGCGGCCGTCGATCGCCTTCTCGACGCCGGGGATCAACTGGCCGTGGCCGAGCAGCACGGTCAGCGGCTCGCCGCGTTCGCGCGAGCTGTCGACGGCGGTGCCGTCGGCGTCGGTCACCGTGTAGTGGAAGCTGACCACCTTGTCCTTCTCGGCCTTCATCGCTGTGTGCTCCGGGGCAAAGCCCGTCATGGTAGCGGCGGGCGCGGCGGGCGTCATCCGCCCGCGCGGCTCAGGACGCGGGTTCCGCAGCGCGCGCGCCGAAGCGCACGCCGCGCGCCTCCGGCCCCAGCCAGGTCACCGCGGCCAGCAGCACGGCGACGGCGGCGATCCACGCACCCAGCGCGAAGGCGTAGTCGCCGCCGCGCGCCTGCGCCAGCCAGGCCTGCAGGGTCGCGGTCAGCGCCGCCAGCAGGTTGCCGAGCTGGTAGGCGAAGCCGGGCAGCGTGCCGCGCACGTCGTCGGGCGCCAGTTCGTTGAGGTGGCTCGGCACCACGCCCCAGGCGCCCTGCACCATCACCTGGATCAGGAACGCGCCGGCACCGAGCAGCAGCACCGAGCCGCCGAACGCCCACAGCGGGATCGCCGGCAGCGCCAGCAGCGCGGCGGTGGCGATCGCGCGGCGCCGGCCCACCTGCTCCGACCACGCGCCGAACGCCAGCCCGCCGACCAGCGCGCCGAGGTTCAGCACCATCGTCAGCGCGCCGACCGTGGCCGTGTCGAA
>NZ_JBDKSX010000047.1:0-9555 GCF_039680435.1 Mizugakiibacter sp.
CGACCCGTCCCGGCTTGCCGCCGCGCTGCGCCCGGCGCCCGACGTGATCTTCCACGTCGCCGCCGACACCACGCTTTGGCGGCGCCGCGCCGCCGCCCAACTGCGCACCAACGTGGACGGCACGCGCACGCTGCTGCAGATCGCGCGGCGTGCCGGCGTGGCGCGCTTCGTCTACACCTCCAGCGTCGCCGTGTACGGCGCGGTCGAGCAGCAGGCCATCTTCGAGGCGCTGCCGCGCGGCGCGCTGCGCGAACCGATCGCCTACGCGCGCAGCAAGGCGCTGGCCGAGAAGCTGGTGCTGGAAGCCGCCGGCCAGGGCGACATCGAGGCGGTGGTGCTGCAACCGTCGCACATCCTCGGCCCCGGCGACCGCCACAACTGGGCGCGGCTGGCGCTGCTGATCGACCAGGGCCGGCTGCCCGGCGTGCCGCCCGGCAGCGGCTGCTTCGCCGACGTGCGCGCGGTCGCGCGCGCGCACCTCGCCGCCGCGGCGTACGGCGGCAACGGCGAGTGCTACCTGCTCGGCGGCGTGCAGGCCGGCTTCCTCGAACTGGCCGGGCTGATCGCGCACGAACTGCGCCGTCCGGCGCCGAAGCGCGCGCTGCCGCGCCGCCTGCTGATGCTGTACGCGCACCTCGGCGAGGCGCTGGCCCTGGTCAGCGGACGCGAGCCGCAAATCAGCCGCGACGGCGTCGCCCTGGCGTGCCAGCGCATGCTGGTCGACGACCGCAAGGCGATCGCCGCACTCGGCTACCATCACACCCCGCTGCCGGTGCTGGTGCGCGACACCATCGCCTGGCTGCGCGTCCAGGGCCTCCTGCATCCGCCATGAACACGCCGAATCCAGCCCCCGCCACTTCCCCCGCACGCGGCTGCGCCAACTGCGGCGCGCCGCTGAGCGGCCCGTACTGCTACGCCTGCGGGCAACCGGTGCGCGGCATGGTGCGTCCGCTGTCCGGGCTGCTCGCCGACCTGGTCGACACGGTCTTCAACATCGATTCGCGCATCCTGCGCACGCTGGGACCGCTGCTGCTGCGCCCGGGCTTCCTGACCCGCGAGTACTTCGCCGGGCGGCGCCAGCGCTACGTCACCCCGGTGCGCCTGTATTTCTTCCTCAGCATCGTCGCGTTCCTGATGATCCAGTGGACGCTGGCCGCGAGCGACCTCGGCGGCGGCCTCCGCCTGGACGGCCGCGACTCGGCCACGGGCAGCAGCCGCATCGCGCAAGCAACCAGCCTGGAGGACCTCGACCGCGACGAGCAGGCCGCGCTGCGTGGCCTGCGCGAGGCGCAGCAGACGGTCGGCAACGTGCCCGGCGCCGCCGCCGGGCTGGCCAAGGCGGAGGCGAAGGTGCGCGACCAGGCCGAGCGGCGGCGCGCCTACCTGCGCGCCGTCGCCGACGCCAAGGCCAAGGGCCTGCCGCCGCCGCCCGAACCCGCCGCGGCCACGGCCGCCAGGCCCAGCGAGGACACGCTGCCCGAAATCAGTTTCGGCGGCGGCCCGGCCTGGGACGCGGTGAAGAATCCGATCCGCATCGGCTGGCTGCCCAGCATCGCCAGCCAGCGCCTCAACGACGCGATCGCGCATGCGCTGCAGAACGTCAAGCAGATGCGGCACGACCCCAAGCCGGTGATCCTCGGCCTGATGAACGTGCTGCCGCAGACGCTGTTCGTGGTGATGCCGCTGTTCGCGGTGATGCTGAAGCTGTTCTACCTGTTCAAGCGCCGGCTCTACATGGAGCACCTGGTCGTGGCCCTGCACAGCCACGCGTTCATCTTCCTCACCATGCTGCTGCTGGTCCTGTTCGGCCTGCTCGGCGGCTGGGCGCACGCGCACGCGGCCTGGCTGATGACGCCGCTGCGCTGGGTCTCGGTCGCGGCCTGGATCTGGCTGTTCCTGTACCTGCTGCTGATGCAGAAGCGGGTCTACGGCCAGGGCTGGTTCATGACCGTGCTGAAGTACGGCGTGATCGGCCTGTGCTACACGGTGCTGATCAGCTTCGGCCTGGCCGCCGCATTCATCGTCAGCCTGGCGACGACCTGATCGCCGCCGCGCCGCCGCAGGCCTCGGGCGCGCACGGCGCGGCGGGCGCGCGCCGCTCCGGCCCGCTTCCCGGATGGGCGTTGTGCACAGCATCAAAACCGCCGGGTGTCGGCGCCGCCGGCCCGCCCGGCCGGCCGGAACCTGCGCCGGGCCTACGACGTATCCAATTGATTTCTCATTGATATTCGATGTTGGTTAAATCTTCGCCAAGTCGTGCAGACGCACGCCGTGGCGCGGCTTGGCGCGAGCTAATCCGCCGTTCACCCACAGGTTTATCCACAGCTCTTGTGGATAAATGTGATTCATGCACGCTGGCAGCCACTTATCGCGGCTTGCGCGGGGGCTGCGCAGCAGGCGGCGGCGGGCCGGCCGGGGCCGCAACGCGCGGCCCGGCTACACTCGCCGCATCCCGGGAATGACCATGCCCCCCGTCCTGCGCGTTGCCCTGCCGGTGCCCCTGCCGCGGCTGTTCGACTACCTGCCGCCGGCCGGGGCGGATGCGGTCGCGCCGGGCAGCCGGGTGCTGGTGCCGTTCGGACGCGGGCGGCGGGTCGGCATCGTGATCGGGACGGCCGCGGCAAGCGCGCTGCCGCCGGAGCAGCTCAAGCGCGTGATCGGGGCGCTGGATCCCGCACCGCTGCTGGACGCGGAGCTGCTGTCCAGCCTCGGCTGGGCCGCCGACTACTGGCTGGGCGCGCCCGGCGAGGTGTTCCTGCACGCGCTGCCGCAGGCGCTGCGCGAGGCGAAGCCGCTGCCGTCGCTGGGCGCGGAGACGTGGGCGCTGCGGCCGGCCGGCCGCAGCGCGCTGGATGCGCGCAGCCGCCGCGGCGCCGGCCAGGCGCTGCTGTTGGCGCTGGCCGACGGCGTGCAGCGCGCGGACGAACTCGACGCACGGCTGCCCGGCTGGCGCGCGGCGGCGCGACGCCTCGCCGCCGCCGGCCTGGTCGCCCGCGGCGAAGCGGACGCGCCGCCGGCACCCGCGACGTCCGCAGCCCCGCCGCTGAATGCCGACCAGCAGGCCGCCGTGGACGCGATCGCCGCCGCGGCCGGCGCATTCCGGCCGTTCCTGCTCGACGGCGTCACCGGCAGCGGCAAGACCGAGGTCTATCTCGCGCTGATCGAGCGCGCGCTCGCCGCCGGCCGGCAGGCGCTGCTGCTGGTGCCGGAGATCGGCCTGGCGCCGCAGACCGTACGCCGCCTGCGCGAGCGCTTCGGCGAGCGGGTCGACGTGCTGCACTCCAACCTCGCCGAAGGCGAACGCGCGCGCGCCTGGCTGCGCGCGCGGCGCGGCGGCGCGCACGTGCTGCTGGGCACGCGCTCGGCGGTGTTCGCGCCGCTGCCGGATCTCGGCCTGATCGTGGTCGACGAAGAGCACGACACCTCGTACAAGCAGCAGGAAGGCTTCCGCTACCACGCGCGCGACCTCGCGCTGGTGCGCGCGCGCGCGCGCGGCGTGCCGATCGTGCTCGGTTCGGCGACGCCGTCGCTGGAGAGCCTCGCCAACGCCGCCGCCGGACGCTACCGCCACCTGCGCCTGGCCACGCGCGCCGCGGCGGCGCGGCCGCCCGCGCTGCGCGTGCTGGACGTGCGCGGCCGCCGCCTCGACCACGGCCTGTCGCCGGCGCTGCTGGCCGCGCTGGACGACTGCCTCGGCCGCGGCGAGCAGGCGCTGGTGTTCAAGAACCGGCGCGGCTACGCGCCGGTGCTGCTGTGCCACGCCTGCGGCTGGCACGCCGCCTGTCCACGCTGCGACAAGCCGATGACGCTGCACCGCGCGCGCAACGTGCTGGCCTGCCATCACTGCGGCGGCGAGCGCCCGGCACCGGCCGCCTGCCCCGAATGCGGCGGCACCGCGCTGAAGCCGCAGGGCCACGGCACCGAGCGGCTCGAGGAAGCGCTGGCCACGCGCTTTCCGCAGGTGCCGGTGGTGCGCATCGACCGCGACACCACGCGCCGGCGCGACGCGTTCGAGACGCTGCTCGGCGGCCTGCCCGCGGACGGCGCGGCGATCCTGGTCGGCACGCAGATGCTGGCCAAGGGCCACGACCTGCCGAACCTGACCCTGGTCGCGGTGGTCGGCGTCGACGAGGGCCTGTACAGCGTCGACTTCCGCGCCGGCGAGCGCCTCGCCCAGCAGATCGTGCAGGTCGCCGGGCGCGCCGGCCGCGCACGCAAGCCAGGCGCGGTCTGGCTGCAGACGCACCATCCCGACCACCCGCTGCTGGCGACGCTGCTGCGCGACGGCTACGCCGCGCTCGCCTCGGCGATGCTGGACGAGCGCCGCGCCGCGCAACTGCCGCCCTATGCGCACATGGTGCTGCTGCGCGTGCAGGCGGCACGATCCGAACAGACCGATGCCTTCCTCGCCGCGGCCGCGGCCGCGCTGCCGCCCGATGCGGAGCTGCGCATCAGCGGCCCCATGCCCGCGCCGATGGCGCGCCGCGCCGGCCAGTACCGCGCGCAATTGCTGCTGGAAGCGGACACGCGCGCGCCGCTGCGCCGCGCGCTGCCCGCATGGCAGGCGGCGCTGGCCGCGCTGCCGACGGCGCGACGCGTGCGCTGGTCACTGGACGTGGATCCGGTCGATCTCTACTAGGCGCGCGGAGCGCGGGACCGCCACGTGGCGTGCGCGCTGCGCACGAGACGACACCGCGCGTGCGCGAAGCGCACGCTACGGCGAGCCGGAAACGGCGACGGCCCCACGCAGGGGCCGTCGGCAGGGTCATCGATGTCGTCGCGCTCAGGCCACGAACAGCGCGCGCATCTTCTTCATCGCGTTCGCCTCGATCTGGCGGATGCGCTCGGCGGAGACGCCGTACTCGCCGGCCAGATCCTGCAGGGTGGCCTTGTCCTCGGCCAGCCAGCGGCGCTGCACGATGTCGCGCGCGCGCGCATCCAGCTTGCCCAGCGCCTGCTGCAGCGTTTCGATCTGGTTTTCTTCCTGGTCCGCGTCGGCTACCGACTCGTACGGGTCGGCGCCCTGCTCGACCAGGTACGCGACCGGCGCGGGGCGCGCGTCGTCGTCGGCGTCGGCCGGCGCGTCGAAGGCGATGTCGTGGCCGTTGAGGCGCGCCTCCATCTCCAGCACGGTCGCCTCGGGCACGCCGAGTTCCTTCGCCACCGTGCGCACCTCCTCGGCGTTCATCCAGCCGAGGCGCTTCTTCGACTTGCGCAAATTGAAGAACAGCTTGCGCTGCGCCTTGGTGGTGGCGACCTTGACGATGCGCCAGTTGCGCAGGATGAATTCGTGCATCTCGGCGCGGATCCAGTGCACAGCGAACGACACCAGGCGCACGCCCTGCTCGGGATCGAAGCGCTTGACCGCCTTCATCAGGCCGATGTTGCCTTCCTGGATCAGGTCGGCGAGCTGCAGGCCATAACCGTTGTAGCCGCGCGCGACGTGCACCACGAAGCGCAGGTGCGAGAGCACCAGCTGCTTGGCGGCGGCGAGGTCCTCCGCGCCACGGTAGCGCTGCGCGAGCTCCTGCTCTTCCTCGAGGCTCAGCACCGGGATGCGATGCACGGCCGAGATGTAGGCATCGAGGCTGCCGACGACGCTGGGAATCGGCAGATTGCTGGCGACCAGGGCTTGGGACATGCGTGGCACCTCCTGACGACCGAAATTTAGCACTCGAACAGTTGGAGTGCTAATCATCGCGGGCAGTTCCCGCGACGCGGATAACTATACCACACCGTACAGGAAATGCGTCAAGCGGCCACGAGCGCGGCGCGGGGCGGCAGCGACCAGTCGATAGGAGCCTGGCCGTGCTCCTGCAAGTAGCGGTTGGCGCTGGAAAAATGACCGCAGCCCAGGAAGCCGCGGTGGGCCGACAGCGGCGAGGGATGGGGGGCCTTCAGCACCAGGTGGCGACGGCTGTCGATCAGTCGCCCCTTGGCCTGGGCATAGCTGCCCCAGAGCATGAACACCAGCCCCTCGCGCTCGCGGTTGAGGCAGTCGATGGCGGCATCGGTGAAGCCCTCCCAGCCCTTGCCCTGGTGCGAGCCGGCCTGACCGCGCTCGACCGTCAGCACCGCGTTCAGCAGCAGCACGCCCCGATGCGCCCACGGCGTGAGGCAGCCGTGGTCCGGGCGCGGCACGCCGAGGTCGCGCTGGATCTCCTTGAAGATGTTCTCCAGCGACGGCGGCGGCGGCACGCCCGGCGGCACCGAGAAGCACAACCCGTGCGCCTGGCCGGGGCCGTGGTAGGGATCCTGGCCGAGGATCACCACCTTCACCGCCTCGAACGGCGTGGCGTCGAACGCGGCGAAGATCTGCGGACCGGGCGGATAGATCGTCTTGCCGGCGCGTTTCTCGGCGCGCAGGAACTCGCCCAGCGCGCGCATCTCCGGCCGCGCGAACCAGTGACCGAGGCGCGCCTTCCAGGAGGGCTCCAGGCGCAGCCGCGCGTCGGCTTCGTTGCCGACCTCGCTCACGCCGACACCGTCGCGCGCAAGCGCTGCGACACGCGCAGCTGGAACAGCAGCTTGGTGATCAGCAACTGTTCCTCGATCGGCTTCTGCACCAGGTCGTTGGCGCCGGCCTTGAGCAGCGCAGCCTGGTTCCGGGGATTGTCGTCGCCGGTCATCACCAGCACCGGCAGTTGGCCCTTGCCGTAGTGGAAGCGGTGGCGCACGCGGTCGAGCAGGTCGCCGCCGGTCAGCTCGCCCTTCAGGTTGACGTCGGTCAGCACCAGGTCGGCGCCGATGCGCCCCTGCGCCTGCGCGGTTTCCAGCAGCGCCAGCGCGTCCTCGACGCTGACCACGTGCAGCACGGTCAGGCCGTGCTTCTCCAGCATGCGCCGCGTCGCCAGCGCGACCACGCGGCTGTCCTCGACGTACAGGACCTCGCCGTGGGCCTGCCGCTCGGGGCGCACGTAGCCGCGGATGAAATCGGCCAGCGCGCCGAAGCCGAGCGACTTGTCGAAGTAGTCGGTGACGTCGTCGGTCAGCGTGCGGTTGTGCAGGCGCTCCTCGACGTCGCCGGACACCACCACAATCGGGATGTAGGCCTGCGCGGCGTGCTCGCGGATCTCCCGCGCGAGCACCAGCCCGTCCATGTCGGGCAGGCGCAGCGCGGTGGTGAGCAGGTTGACGGCGCCGTCGCCGAGCCGGCGCAGCGCTTCCGCGCCGCTCTCGCAGGCGACGACCTCGACGCCCGGCAACTGCGCCTCCAGCACCTGCTGCAGCAGGCGGCGCGCCACCTTGGAGCCGTCGACCACCATCACCCGCGGCGCTTCGCTGCTGACGTGGCGCGTGATTCCCGTTTCCATTCCGCTCCCCGCGGGGCCCCAGGCGACACCGACCGAGACCCCGCTCCGCCCACCCTACCCCGATGCGTCCGCAACTGCCCTAGCGCGGCAGCGTCGCGCCCAAGTGGCGCGCGCTGGCCAAACGCGCGCCGAGCCAGCCCAGCGCCGCCGCCAGCAGCGGCACCATCAGCAGCACCGGCAGCGCGATGCCGGCGAAGCTGAGCTGCCCGCCATAGCTGCCGGCGAGGCGTGCCACCGGCCCGGCCAGCGCCAGCTCCAGCAGCAGCACCAGCAGCGCCGCGAACGCTCCGCTGCAAAGCCCGTACCAGATCCCCTCGTACAGGTACGGGCGGCGCACGAACGCCGCGCTGGCGCCGACCAGTTGCAGCACCGCGATCTCGTCGGCGCGCGAGCGGATGTCGAGGCGCACGGTATTGCCGACCACCAGCAGCGCCGCCAGCGCGAGCAGCACGGCGAGCAGCTGCACCGCGCGCCGCGCGACGCCGACCAGCGCGCCGAGGCGCTCGCGCCAGGCGCCGTCATCCTGCACCAGGTCGGCCTCGGGAAGCGTGCGCAGCGTCTCGACCAGGGTCGTCACCGCGGCGCGCGCCAGCTCCGGCCGCGGCTCCACCAGCAGCACGTAGGGCAGCGGGTTGTTGCTGCCGAGCGCGTCCAGCGCCGGCGCGAAACCTTCCAGCGCGGCCAGTTCCTGCAGCCCCTGCTGCGGCGTCTTCAGCGCCACCGCGGCGACGTCGACGCGCCCGCGCAGCCGCGCGGCGAGCGCCTGCGCGGCCTGCGCGTCGCGGTCGGCCTTGAGGAACACGCTGATCGCCTGGGTTTCGCCCAGCGCGGCGCCGAGGCGCTGCACGTTGCCGAGCAGCAAGTAGAACGCCAACGGCAGCGCCAGCGCGAAGCCCATCACGGCGACGGTCAGCAGCGTGCCCAGCGGGCGCTCGGCGAGCCGGCGCACGCTGGCCGCGAAGCACCACGCGTGCTGCTCGCGCCAGGCGCGCAGGCGCCCGCGCGAGGCCGGCCGCGCAGCAGGCTCGGCGCGCGCGGCGGCGGCGACGTCCCGGCGGCGCGCGCTCACGCGACCTCCGCGGCGGCAAGATCGGCGATCAGCTTGCCGTGGTCGAGCACGATCACGCGCTTCTTCATGCGCTTGATCAGCATCAGGTCGTGGCTGGCGATCACCACCGTGGTGCCAACCTGCTGGAAATCGGCGAACAGTTGCATGATCTCCACCGACAGCTGCGGATCGAGGTTGCCGGTCGGCTCGTCGGCGATCAGCAGCGCCGGCTTGGCGACGATCGCGCGGGCGATGCCGACGCGCTGCTGTTCGCCGGTGGAGAGCAGCGCCGGCGGCTGCTTTTCGTAGGCGAGCAGTCCGACCTTGTCCAGCGCGGCGCGCACGCGCTTGGCGCGCTCCTCCGGCGGCACGCCGGCGATCACCAGCGGCAGTTCGACATTGGCGAACACGCTGCGGTCGAGCAGCAGGCGATGGTCCTGGAACACCATGCCGAGCTTGCGCCGCAGGCGCGGGACGCCGCGCGCGCGGACCGTGCCGAGGTTCTGCCCGTCCAGCGTCACCGCGCCGCGGCTGGGCCGTTCGATCAGCGCCAGCAGCTTCAGCAGCGTGCTCTTGCCGGCGCCGGAGTGGCCGGTGACGAACACCATCTCGCCCGGGGGGACGTGGAAGGAGAGCTGCGACAGCGCCTCCTGGCCGGTGGCGTAGCGTTTGCTGACCTGGTCGAAGCGGATCACGTCACGGCGTCATGCGTGCGGGCGACCGCAGCGAGCATAGCGGGATCGCGCCGCCATGCCAGCCCCGGGAAGCCTCCCGACCGGCAGCGCCGCCCGCGCTGCGGACGGGCGATGGCATGCCGCCCCGCTCCCGCCCCTTGCTGCGCAAGGGTCTTGCTCCCCGTGCAGGGGGACGAGGCGCGGGAACGATGCGGCGCTGCCGCAAGGCGAAGCGGTGCGCCGCGTGCGGCAGGCCCGGGCATCCCCGCGGGTCACGCGGCGCGCGTCAACGGCGCCGGAACAGCGCGCCCAGGCGGCGCAGGAAGCCCGGCTTCTTCGACGCCGTCGCCGGGGCCGTGCCCGCCGGTGCGGCGGCCGGCGCGGCGGCGCGCTCTTCGCGCGGGCGTTCGCGCCCGCCGCGGCGACGGCGCTCGCCGCGCTCCTCGGCGCCGGGCGCCGGGCGCGCACCTGCCTGCGGCGACGGGCGCGCGGCGCTGCCGGCGTTGGGCGCCGCGCCTTC
>NZ_JBDKSX010000048.1:0-26908 GCF_039680435.1 Mizugakiibacter sp.
AAGAGGCTACCCATGCCGGCGAACGCGCCGGGATGCGCGGCCTGCCGACGGGCCCGGCCGACACCGCACCGGTACCGCTGCCGCCGCGTCCGCCGCAGGCCGTAGGCGCGATCGCCGCGCACGCCGAAACGACCTCGCCGGTCGCTTCGACGCCGATGGCGCCGCCCTCGCCCGCCGTGGAGGCCGCTCCCTTCGTGCCGCCGCAGGCGCCGGTCGTCGCCGCGCCGGTGCGCAATGAGCCGGCGCCGATCGCGCACGAGCCGAAACCGTTGCCGCCCGCAGCCCCGGCACCGGTCGCCGCGCCGGCCGCACCGGCCGGCATCGCGCCGATGCCTGCACTGTCGGTTCCGCACCCGGCGCCCGCTGCGGAGCGAATCACTGCTCCCTCGCCGGCAGCGCCGTCCGTTGCGCCCACACCGGCGCCTCCCGTGGCCCCGCAGCCGCCCGCCGCTGCGCCGCTGTCGCCCCCGCCGCCGGTGCTCACGGCGCCGGCCGCGCCGATCGCGCCCCAGCAGGGTTCCCTGCTGCCGGAGTCCGCGCGCCAGCCCGAGCGCAGCGTGCCGACGCCGCCTGTCGCACCGGCGGACGCGGTGCCGCCCAGGCCGGTCGATACGGACGGCTGATGCAAACGCAAACGCCCGGCCTAGGCCGGGCGTTTCGTTTCCGGGGAAATTCGATCCGGTCGGAGCGGGGTCGGTGGCCGCGCTCCGGCTTCGCCGAGCGAACAGGCAGCCTCTTGCATGGCGCGCGTGAGGGCATGCGCTGCCCGCGTCCGCGCTTTGACCATGCCTCCCGTCGCAGGCGCCTGCGACGCGTTCAGCCGTGAACGCCCTGCGCCTGCGGGTCGAGCAGGCCGTGTGCGCTCATCAGGTGCGCCAGCGCCACCGGGTTGTCGACTCTCAGCTTGTCGAACAGGCGCTGCTTGTAGGTCGACACCGTCTTCGCGCTGAGGTGCAGTTGCGCCGCGATCACGTTCACCGGCTTGCCGCGCACCAGCATCATCGCCACCTCGAGCTCGCGCGCCGACAGCGCCTCGAACGGCGACTCCGCGCCGTCCAGCGTCGACAGCGCGAGCTGCTGCGCCACCGACGCCGCGAGGTAACGTTGTCCGAGCGCGACCTGGCGCACCGCGCGCACCAGCTCGTCGGCGGCGCAGCCCTTGGTCAGATAGCCGAGCGCACCGGCGTCGAGCAGGCGCCGCGGAAAGCGCGCGTCCTCGACCACGGTCAACACCACGATCTGCGTCGGCAGGCGTGCGCGGCGCACGCGCTCGGTCAGCTCCACGCCGCTCATGCCCGGCATGTGCACGTCCACCAGTGCGATGTCCGGACGGTGCGTGCGGATCAGTCGCAGGCCCTCCTCGGCACTGCCGGCCTCGCCCAGCACCTGCATGTCGGGCTGCTTCTCGATGATGAAGCGAAAGCCCGTCCTGACCAGTTCATGGTCGTCCACCAGCACCACGCGGATCACGGCACCTTCCCCCCTTTCCAAAAGGTGTCTGCCTGCGCCCGAACTTAGGCGGTACGCACCCGCTTTGCAACCGGATGCGTCAAGGGAAGGCCGCGCGCCGATCCACGCGGGCTTCGCGCGTGCTGGTGGTGCCCGGGGCCGGACTCGAACCGGCACGGCTTGTGGCCTGCGGATTTTAAGTCCGCTGCGTCTACCGATTTCGCCACCCGGGCGCGGAAACGAGAAGCGCGCGCCACTTGCGTGACGCGCGCCGCGGACGGTGCATCTCGAACTTGGAGGCCAGGGTCGGAATCGAACCGGCGTACACGGCTTTGCAGGCCGCTGCATGACCACTCTGCCACCTGGCCGTGGCGCGCGTCGCCGCGAGCTTAGCTGCGGGACTCCGAAAAAACAAAACCTCGGCGCACCGAGGTTTTGTCGGAAAACTGGAGCGGGAAACGAGACTCGAACTCGCGACCCCGACCTTGGCAAGGTCGTGCTCTACCAACTGAGCTATTCCCGCGCGAGACCGCCTAGTTTACGGATGCCCCGAAGAGTGTCAACACCCGAAGCGCATTCAGACGTCGCGCACGCTGGCCCCGTTGCCCAGCACCGGCCAGGCGGCGCGCACGTAGGCGAAGCCCGACCAGATCGTCAGCACCGCGGCGAGCACCAGCAGTGATTCGCCGACGTGGTACAGGCGCAGCGTTTCGGAGTCGTGCTGCAGCAGCAGCACCACCAGCGCCACCATCTGCACCGCCGTCTTGAACTTGCCGAGCAGCGCCACGCGCACGCGCGCGCGCTCGCCGACGTGCGCCATCCACTCGCGCAGCGCAGACACCGCGATCTCGCGGCCGACGATCACCGCGGCGGTCACCGCCAGCAGCGCGGTCGGATGATTCTGCACCAGCAGGAACAGCGTCACCGCCACCATCAGCTTGTCCGCAACCGGGTCGAGGAACGCGCCGAACGCCGAAACCTGATCGAAGCGTCGCGCCAGGTAGCCGTCGAACCAGTCGGTGATCGCCGCCAGCATGAACACCGCGGCGGCGGCGATGCTGGCGCCGCGGAACGGCGCATAGAACGTGACCACCATCACCGGCAGCAGGAAGATGCGGAACAGGGTCAGCCAGGTGGGCAGGTTCAGGCGCATGCGCGTGGGGGCACCGGATCGCGGGAAATATGCAGGCAAGTGTCGCACGCGGGGTGCCGCGCGTCAGCCGTGCAAGGCCGCGTAGATGCGCTCGGCCAGCGCGCGGCTGACGCCCTTCACGCGCGTCAGCTCCTCGACGCCGGCCGCGGTCACGCCGGCCATGCCGCCGAACGCGCGCAGCAGCGCGCCGCGGCGCTGCGCGCCGATGCCGGGAATGTCCTCCAGCGCGCTACGCTCGCGCGCGGCTTCGCGACGCTTGCGGTGGCCAGTGATGGCGAAGCGGTGCGCCTCGTCGCGCACCGCCTGGATCAGGTGCAGCGCGGCGGAGTCCGGCCCCGGCTGCAGGCTGCGTCCACCGCTGCCCAGCACCAGGGTTTCGTCGCCGGCCTTGCGCGCCGGCCCCTTGGCGACCCCGACCACGACGATGTCGCCGAGGCCGAACTCGCGCAACACCTCCAGCGCCTGCGCGACCTGGCCCGGACCGCCGTCGATCAGCAGCAGGTCCGGCGCCTCGCCCTCGCCTTCCGCCAGCCGACGGAAGCGCCGCGTCAGCGCCTGGCGCATCGCGGCGTAGTCGTCGCCCGGCGCGATGCCGGCGATGTTGAAGCGGCGGTAGTGCGATTTGTCGGGGCCCTCGTGGCCGTAGACGACGCACGAGGCCACCGTCGCCTCGCCGAGCGTGTGGCTGATGTCGAAGCATTCCAGCCGGCGCGGCGTCTCGTCGAGGTCGAGCAGCTCGCGCAGCGCCTCGAAGCGGGCATGCAGCGTCTGCCGGCTGGACAGCCGCCCGAGCAGCGCGGCCTGCACGTTCTTGACCGCAAGTTCGAGGAAGCGCGCGCGCGCGCCGCGTACGTGCGTCTTCACCGCCACCGCGTGTCCTGCGTGCGTGCCCAGCGCCTCGGCCAGCACGGCGGCGTCCTCCGGCGCATCGCCGAGGATCAGCTCCTGCGGCACCGGCTTGTCGAGGTAGTACTGGGCGACGAACTGGCCGAGCACGTCGCCGGGCGTCGCGTCCAGCGGCACGCGCGGGAAATAGTCGCGCGAGCCGAGGCTGATGCCGTTGCGGAAGTACAGCACCGACACGCAGGCCACGCCGGCCTCGATGCGGCAGGCCAGCACGTCCATGTCGGCGGTCGCGCCCTGCACGTAATGGTACGCCTGCAGCTTGCGCAGGCCGGCCACCTGGTCGCGCAGGCGCGCGGCGCGCTCGAAGTCCAGCGCCGCGCGGGCCTGCTCCATCGCCGCGGCGAGCTCGTCGATCACCGCGCTGCTGCGCCCCTCGAGGAACATCGTGGCGTGGCGCACGTCGCACTGGTAGTCCTCGACCGATATGTAGCCCACGCAAGGCGCGCTGCAGCGGCCGATCTGGTACTGCAGGCACGGCCGCGAGCGGTTGCGGAAGTAGCTGTCCTCGCACTGGCGCACCTTGAACAGCTTCTGCATCAGGTTGAGGCTCTCGCGCACCGCGTAGGCGCTGGGGAACGGGCCGAAGTAGCGCCCCTTGCCGCTGCGCGCGCCGCGGTGGAACGCCATGCGCGGATAGTCGCCGTCGGACAGGTAGATGTACGGGTAGCTCTTGTCGTCGCGCAGCAGGATGTTGTAGCGCGGCCGCAGCGTCTTGATCAGTTGCGATTCGAGCAGCAGCGCCTCGCCCTCGGTGCGCGTCAGCGTCACCTCGATGCGCGCGATCTGCGCCACCATCGCCGCGATGCGCGATTCCAGCGCCTTGTTGAAGTAGCTGCCGACGCGCTTCTGCAGGTTGTTCGCCTTGCCGACGTAGAGCAGTTCGCCGGCGACATCCAGCATGCGGTACACGCCCGGCGCGCCGCTCAGCGTGCGGACGAAGGCCTTGCCGTCGAAAGCGGGCGCGATGGAGGAAGCCATCCGCCGATTGTAGCGGGCGCGCGCCGACGCGGCAGCGCGCTGCCTATCCGCCGATGGCGACGCGTCGGCACGCGCCGCTGGCGATATCGACGCGCACGATCTCGTGGGCGTTGCGGTCCGCCACCCACAGCGCGCCGGCCGCGGCGGACAGGCCGTGCGGCTCGCGGAAGCGGTATTCGAGCTGCAGCGTGCCGAGCACGCCGGTGGCGACGTCCAGCAGGCAGATGCGGTCGTTCAGCGTGTCGGCGACGTAGACGTTGCCGTGCGCGTCGCTGGCGATGCCGAGCGGATGCGCCAGCCGCGCCTCGTCGCCGCGCCCGTCGCTGCAGCCCCAGCGGTAGCTGCCGCCGCCGGCCACGGTGGCGACCGCGCCGTCGGCCAGGCGCACCTGGCGGATCGCGTTGCCCGCCGCGTCGGCGACCAGCAGGCGCCCCGGCAGCAGCGCCAGCGCGGACGGCTGCGCGAAGCTGGCATCGAACGCCGGTCCGTCGCCGCCGCCGGCCAGGCCGCAGCCCGCCAGCAGGTCGACGCGATCGCGGCCGGGATCGAGGCGCCATATCTGGTGCTGGCCGGCCAGCGCGACGTACAGGCGCTCGCCGGCTGCGGCCAGCCCGCTCGGCGCGCTGATGCCGATCGCCCCGAGCCGGCTGCCGGCCTGCGGGCGCTGCCGGCCGACGGCGCCGTTGCCGAGCACGGTGCCGACCTCGCCGCTGGCGAGACGGATGCGGCGCACGCAGTGGTTGCCGGTGTCGGCGAGGTACAGCGTCTCTCCCAGCAGCGCCATCGACTGCGGCTGGCGAAAACCGGCCTCGGCGAGCCGGCCGTCCCAGTGGCCGGGATTGCCCGAGCCGAACTGGCGCAGGATGCGGCCGTCGTGGCCGCATTCGAGAATGCGGTTCTGCGCGCTGTCGCTGACATAGAGCCGATCCGCGGTCGCCAGCACGTGCGCCGGGAAGCGCAGCGGCTGGCGCGGTTCTGGACGAAACGCGACCGGTGCCGGATCGAACTGGCGCAGGTCGCGCGCCGCGGCGTCGTCCAGCAGCGCGCCGATCGCGGTATCGACCTCGGCATGCCAGCCCTCGCCGGCGTAGCGGCCGACCAGCGCGCCCTCGCAGTCGACCAGCAGCAGGGTCGGCCAGGCGTCGACGCCGTGCGCCTGCCACACCGCCCAGTCGGCGTCGTTGGCGACGGGATGCCGCACGTGATGCCGGTTGACCGCCTTCAGCACCGCGGCGCTGTCGCGCTGCGCCGGGTACTTCGGCACGTGGATGCCGAACACGCTGAGGCCGTCGTGGTACTTGTTCTCGAGCTGGCGCAGCGTCGGCAGCTGGTTGACGCAGTAAACGCTGTCGTAGCTCCAGAAGTGGATCAGCACGACGCGCCCGCGGGCATCGCCGAGGTACTGCGGCTCGCGCGTGTTCACCCAGGCGAGATCGACGGGAAACTCGGGCGCGGCGCGGCGTTCGCTCATCGGTGCAGCGGCACGTCGTCGCGCCGGCCGGCTGCGCGGGCGCCGTACCTCCGCGCCAGCGCCAGCACGCCGCTGCGCACCAGCGCCAGCACCGCGCGGAAATCGTCCAGCGAGCCGCTGTACGGGTCCGGCACCTCCTGCGGCGCGGCCAGGCCGGCGCATTCGAGGAACAGCGCCGGTGGCATCGATGCGTCGGCGCCGCCCAGTTGCCGCAGCGCGCGCAGGTTGGCGCGGTCCATTGCCAGCACCCGCGCGTAGCGGCCGAAGTCGGCGCGCTCGACCTGGCGTGCGCGGTGCGCGGCGAGGTCGTAGCCCACCGCGGCCGCGACCTCGATCGCACGCGGGTCCGCACCGCCGCCGACGTGCCAGTCGCCGGTGCCGGCGGACGCCACCGGCAGCGCCAGCCCGAGCCGCGCGAATTCGGCGCGCGCGACCGCTTCCGCCAGCGGCGAGCGGCAGATGTTGCCGAGGCAGACGAACAGGATGCCGCCGCTCATGCCTGCGCCCCGAGCACCGCCGCGGCGCGCGCCAGGTCGGCTTCGGTGTCGACGCCGGGCGGAAACGGCTCGGGCGCCAGGCGCACGGCGATGGCGTGGCCGTGCTCGAGCGCGCGCAACTGCTCCAGCGATTCGGCCTGCTCCAGCGGCGTGCGCGGCAGCGCGGCGAAGCGCTGCAGGAAGCCGGCGCGGTAGGCGTAGATGCCGATGTGGCGCAGGAACTCGACGCCCGCCGGCAAGCGCTCGCGCGACCGCGCGAAGGCGTCGCGTGCCCACGGCAGCGGTGCGCGGCTGAAATACAGCGCGCGGCCGTTCGCGCCGCGCACCAGCTTGACGCAGTTCGGATCGAACAATTGTTCCGCGTCGGCGACCGGCGTCGCCAGCGTCGCCATCGGCGCATCGTCCTCGGCCAGCGCCCGCGCCACCGCGCGGATGCCGGAGGCCGGCGCGAACGGCTCGTCGCCCTGCAGGTTGACCACGATCGCCGCATCCGGCCAGCCGTAGCGCGCGGCGCATTCGGCGATGCGGTCGCTGCCGGAGGCATGGTCGGCGCGGGTCGTGCAGACCAGCACCGGCTGGCCGCGCAGCGCCTCGGCGATGCGCGCGTCGTCGGTGGCGACCACCACCTCGGCGGCGCCGGCCGCCAGCGCGCGGCGCACGACGTGCAGGATCAGCGGCTCGCCGCGCAGCAGCCGCAGCGGCTTGCCCGGCAGGCGCGTGGCGCCGTAGCGCGCCGGGATCGCGACGATGAAAGGGGGTACGGCATCCATGGACCGGCTCCGCGATCCATGCAGCCTAACCGTCCCGCCGCGGCGTCGGCAAGCGCGGGACGCGCTACCATGCGCGACCCTTCCGCATCCGCGCAGCCGCTCCACGTGACCGCCTCCCCGCACTCGATGCCGCGCGCGATCGCGCTGATGGTCGCCAGCACGCTGACGTTCGGGCTGATGGCGATCTGCATCCGGCTCGCGGCGGCGACCACGCACCCGTTCGAGATCACCTTCTTCCGCAATCTGTTCGGGCTGGTGTTCGCGCTGCCGCTGCTGCTGCGTCCCGGGCTTGCGCTGCTGCGCACCGACCGCTTCGGCTTCTACGTGCTGCGCAGCATGACCGGCCTGGGCGCGATGCTGACCAGCGTGTGGGCGCTGGTGCATTTGCCACTGACCCAGGCGGTGGCGATCTCCTACTCGGTGCCGCTGTTCGTCACCATCGCCGCGGTGCTGGTGCTGGGCGAGGTGGTGCGCGCGCGCCGCTGGACCGCGGTGGTGGTCGGCTTCGTCGGCGTGCTGGTGATCCTGCGCCCACAGGCCGGCGCGCTGCCGCCGGCGGCGCTGGTGGCGCTGCTGTCGGCGGCGCTGTCGGCCAGCTCGTACATCAGCGTGAAGTACCTGACCCGCACCGAGCCGGCCGACGCCGTGGTCGTGTACATGGCCCTGCTGATGACGCCGGTGTCGCTGGTTCCCGCCGTCCCGGTGTGGAACTGGCCGGACGCGACGGCCTGGCTGTGGCTGGTGCTGACCGGCCTGTGCGGCACGGTCGCGCAGGTGTGCATGACGCGCGCCTACCGGCTCGGCGACGTGTCCGCGCTGATCCCGCTGAACTTCGTGCAGCTGCCCTTCGTCGCGGTGCTGGCCTGGTGGCTGTTCGGCGAGCACATCGACGCGACCACCGTGTTCGGCGCGGCGATCATCGTCGGCGCCAACATCTACATCGCGCGCCGCGAGGCGCGGTTGGGACGCCGCCGGGTCACCGATCCGCGTGCCGGCGGCGACGCCGCGCGCTAGGCGCCGCGCGCTGCGTACTTCTTCGCCACGTAGTCCTCGACGATGGCGACGAACTCCTGCGCGATGTGCTCGCCGCGCAGGGTCTGCGCCTTCTGCCCGTCGATGAACACCGGTGCCGCCGGCGCCTCGCCGGTGCCGGGCAGCGAGATGCCGATGTCGGCGTGCTTGGACTCGCCCGGCCCGTTGACCACGCAGCCCATCACCGCCAGCGTGAGGTTCTCGACGCCGTCGTACTTGATGCGCCACTCCGGCATCTTCGCGCGCACGTGTTCCTGCACGGTCTTGGCCAGCTCCTGGAACAGCGTGCTGGTGGTGCGCCCGCAGCCCGGGCAGGCCGTCACCAGCGGCGTGAACGCGCGCAGCCCCATGGTCTGCAGCAGTTCCTGCGCGACGATCACCTCGCGCGTGCGCGATTCGCCCGGCTCCGGCGTCAGCGAGATGCGGATGGTGTCGCCGATGCCTTCCTGCAGCAGCACCGAGAGCGCCGCGGCCGAGGCGACGATGCCCTTCGAACCCATGCCTGCCTCGGTCAGGCCGAGGTGCAGCGCGTAGTCGCAGCGCGCGCCGAGGTCGCGATAGACCGCGATCAGCTCCTGCACGCCGGACACCTTGCAGGACAGGATGATGCGCTCGCGCGGCATGCCGAGCTCCTCCGCGCGCAGCGCGGAGTCCAGCGCCGAGCGGATCAGCGCCTCGCGCGCGACGTGCGCGGCGTCCCACGGCTCGGCGCGCGCGTGGTTCTCGTCCATCAGCGTCGCCACCATCGCCTGGTCCAGCGATCCCCAGTTGGCGCCGATGCGCACCGGCCTGGCGTAGCGCTGCGCGATGTCGACGATCGCGGCGAACTGCGTGTCCTTCTTCTTGCCGAAGCCGACGTTGCCCGGATTGATGCGGTATTTGGCCAGCGCCTCGGCGCAGGCGGGCTCGCGCGCCAGCAGTTGATGGCCGTTGTAGTGGAAGTCGCCGATCAGCGGCACGTCGACGCCCATCATGTCGAGGCGCTCGCGGATGCGCGGCACCGCGGCCGCGGCTTCCGGCGTGTTCACGGTGATGCGCACCAGCTCGGAGCCGGCGCGCGCCAGGTCGGCGACCTGCTTCGCCGTGGCGACCGCGTCGGCGGTATCGGTATTGGTCATGGACTGGACGACGACCGGTGCGTCGCCGCCCACGCTCACCTGCCCCACGCGCACGGCCACGCTGGGCCGACGCGCTGCGGGCCGGACATGCTGGATCATGGCGGTTCCGTCAGTTCTCGATGGCGTCGCCGGCTGCAGCGGCGGCGGACAACGCCAAGGATACGCGATAGTAGGCGCTGCTGGCGTCGCCGACCGCGACCGCGTCGTAGCGCTCGACGCACGGCGCGCCCCGCCAATCGTCCGGATGTTCCTGGCGTGCGACCTCCAGCGTGCGCGTCGTGCGGTCGAACAGCGCCGGCACCAGCAGGTCGGTGGCGGCGCCCGCATCGTCGCGCAACAGCACGCCGCGCATCGGCGTGCGCGCGGCGCCGTCGGCGTCCAAAGCGCGCACGCCCGCGGCCAGCGCGCGCCGCGCCAGCAGCTCCACGCCGGCATCGACCCGGCCGTCGCCGTCGATGCGCAGCCAGCGCAGCACGCCGACCATCCACTCCTGCGGCTCGCCTTCCGCCTGCGGCAGCGCCAGGCCGACCAGCTCGCCGATGCGCGTGCGCACCGCGTTGCCCGCCTCCCACAGCAGGCGGTAGCCGCCGAGGCTCTGGTCGACCACCCGCGCGCGCTGGGCCGTCAGGCGGGCCGCGTCGCCGCCGGCCGCGGCCCACGCCGCCGCGTGCGCCTGGGCGCCCAGCGTGATCGCCGCCCCGCGCGCCCGCTGCATGAACTGCTCGAAATCCATCCGCCCGGCCAGCACGTAATGCAGGCCGTGCATGCCGATCACGGTATCGAGCTCGTGCACAGCGCCGATGCGCGCGTGGCCGCGCGCCGGCACCCCACCGGCCCAACCGTGCACGACGCGCTCGACGAAGGCGCGCGCGAGCTGCACGCTGCCGCGGTCGCGGGTGCGCAGCACGATGCTCTCGTCCGCGGGCGGCCGCAGCGCGATTTCGCGCGCGAGGGTCGCCAGCACCGGTGCGACATCGACCGCGAGCTGGCCGGTGCGGCCGGCTTCGCGCTCCTCCGGCAGGTAGCCCGGGCCGCGGTCGGCGTCGGCGTCGAGCGCGAACGCGGCGCCATCGCCGCGCGCCGCGCCGAGCGCGGCATGCGGCGCCAGCCAGCGCGTCAGCACCTCGGCATCGGCCAGCTCGCGCAGGCTGTAGCGATAGGGATTGGACAGCGCCAGCAGCAGCGCGTGCGCGTAGGCATCGCGCGCGTCGGTCGCGGCCGCGCCGGATGCCGCCTCGCCGTCGGCTCGGCGCGTGTCGAGGCCGGCTTCGGCGGCGAAGCGGTACAGCGCGTGCATCTGTTGCCACAGCCCGGCGGGCGGCGCCCGATACAGCCGGTACGACCACAGCAACGCCGCGCGGCCGTGCTCGAGCGCGCGTACCAGCGCCTGCACGACCGTGCGCCGCTTCAGGAACGGCACGCCGCCGGCGGGCGAGCACAGCTCATGGACGGCCAGCGCGTAGTTGCGCGCGAGCCGGCGCTGGAAATCGAGCGCGGCCTCGGCGAGCCGGGCCTTGGCCGGCGGCAGCGGATGGCTCTCCGTCTGCAGCAGGCGCTCGTAACCCTCGCACAGGCTGGCCACCGGGGCGCGCAGCGCTTCCAGCGCCTCGATGCGCTCGCCGCCGGTCCACAGCGTGCCGAGCATGTTCTCGAGCAGCGCGCCGATCTCGCGCGTGGCCAGTTCCGGGCTGGCCAGCGGCAGGTGGGCGACGCGCTCGCGCACGGCCCGCGCGCCGGCCGGTGCGTCGCCCTGCGGCGACGCACGTGCCGGCAGGCCCTCGATCAGCCGCTCATAGGTCGTGGTCATGGCCACTCGCGCATTCGCAGGCGTCTCCGCTCCCCGGCCCGATCGCCGCGGCGCCGGCGACGCGGAGTTTAGACCGCCGCAGCCGCGGGCGGGCATCGGCGCCCCCGCTCGACGCCGCGGCCGCGCTCTATCCGCCCTGCCCGCGCGCGTCCGCGCGCGCCGCCTGCCGCAGCGCGAGCAGCAACAGGTGCCGCTGCAGGCGCGCGCTCAAGCCGCGCGGCTCGGCCAGTTGCATGCGCTCGAGCGCCGCCGCGGCGTCGGCGTCGACGCGACCGGGAAGCAGCGCGCGCAGCAGCAAGCCGAGCCGGCCGCGCGGGCCGGCACCGTGCGCGCGCAGCCAGGCCAGCGCCGGCAGCAGGCGCTGTTCGACCGGGGTGAAATCGCTGCCGAGCGGAAACGCGGGGAACAGCCCCCGGCGGCGCCCGTTGGCCAGCGCCGCCGCCAGCCGCTGCGGCGTGTTGGCGCGCCAGGCGTCGGGTATGCGGAAATCGCGCGCCAGCTTGCCGGCGCGCACCGCATCGGCGACCAGCGCATCGAGGAAGCGCGCGTCGGCGACCGCCAGCGTGGCGAGGATGCACTCCTCGTCGGTCTTGCCGCGCAGGTCGGCCACGCCGTACTCGGTGACCAGCAGGTCGCGCAGGTGGCGCGGAATGGTGGTGTGCCCGTAGTTCCACAGGATGTTCGAGCGCAGCGCGCCGCCGCTGGCGCGGGTGGCGCGCAGCAGCAGCGCCGCGCGGCCGTCGGGCAGCGCCTGCGCCATCGCCACGAAGTCGTACTGGCCGCCGACGCCGCTGACGACGTGGCCGTCCTCCAGCGCGTCCGACACCGCCGCGCCGAGCAGGGTCGCCATCATGCAGGTGTTGAAGAAGCGCGCGCCGCGCCGCTGCAGCGCATCGAGCCGTTCGCGGCCGCCGTAGAGCTGGTTGACGTCGGAAACGCGGGTCATTTCGAGGCCGTCGCGCTCGGCGCCCTCGAGTCCGCGCAGCCAGGCGTAGAAATCGTCGGAGCCGAGGAAGAAGGCGCCGCGCAGGTAGCGTCCGTCGGCGAGGCGCCGGCCGTGCATGGCGCGCCCCAGCGCCGCGCGCGCGGACGCATCGTCCAGGTCCGCGGGAACGCGCGTGCCGTCGGGCAGCACCACCTCGCCGTCGCGCAGGCGTGCTTCCCGCGGCAGCATGCCGAAACGCTGCAGGCGCGCCAGCTCGACCGCGTCGATCCGCGCCGGCAGCGCGCCGTGCGCATGCAGGCGCTCCGCGGCCCCGGCGTCCAGCTCGCGGCCGATCACGCCGGCAGCAAGCGCGCGCTCGATCGCGATGTCGTCGAACACCTCGCGCGTCAGCACGCCGGCGCGGCGCAGGTGCATGAAGCCGTCCATCACCATCTCGCTGGCGCCATACAGGCCGCGGCGCAGCGGCTCCAGGCCGCCGACGCTCGCCGCCAGCGTGTGCGTGCCGCCGCTGGCGTCGAGCGCGGCCAGGCTGGCGCGGTACGCGGGATTGTGCCGATGGCGCAGCAGCAGCGCGGCCACCAGCGCGTCGGACAGCGCGCCGATGCCGATCTGCACGGTGCCGCCGTCGGCGACCAGCGCGCTGGCGTGCAGGCCGATCGCGTGCTCGACGTCGTCGACCGGCTCGCGCGGCAGCGCGAACAGGCGCTGTCGCGGCCCTGCCGGTTCCAGCAGCAGGTCGAACGTCCCGGCAGGCACTTCGGCGCTGCCGCCCATGAACGGCAGGTCCGGGTGCGCCACCGCCACCCGCAGCGGCCGCGGCCGGCCCTCGGTTTCGATGCGCTCGAGCAGGTCCAGCGTCACGTCGGGGTTGCTGGACAGGCTGATGCGCGGCCCGTCCGCGCCTTCGCGCACGGCCACCAGTTGCACGATCACGTTGATGCCCTGGCGGGCGAGATCGCGCGCGACGTGGGTGTAGTTCAGGCTGACGTAGTCGCGCTGCGCGCGCGGCGAACGCAGCAGCGCGCCGGACTGCATGTAGAACTCGTGCACGCGCACGTTCGCCGGCAGGCGCCGCCCGCGCTCGGCCAGCGCCCAGGCGGGATCCTCATGGTGGGCGCCGAAGTGGCGCTCGAGGAACGGCCCGAGAAAGCGCGCCTGCAGCCCCGTGCCGGCATCCGGCCGGGTCAGCGAAAGCGCGGTGAACAGGGTGAGCTTCAGCGCCGGCTCGCGCTCGGCGCGTCGATACAGCGCATTCAGCAGCGGCACCGGCTTGCCCAGACCCAGCGGCGCGGCGATGCGCAGCTCGCCGCCGGCGTGGGCGAGGATCCGCTCGACGCAGTCCTCCGGCGAGGTGAGCCGTTCCGGCGAGCCCGCGCATTCGTCCATTCCGTCATTTTCGCAGATCGCCGCGCCCGCAGACAGCGCGCGCGGCTAGACTTTCGGCCATGTCCGCCAGCGCCCTGACCACCGCTCCCGCCCGCCTGCTCGCCGCGCAGGCCTTCAGCCGCGCCGCCGGCGCGCCGCTGGTGGACGGCAACGCGGTCGAACTGCTGGACGACGCAGCCGCGCATTTCGAGGCCTGGCTGGCGGCGATCCGCGGCGCACGCCGGCAGGTGCTGCTGGAGAACTACAGCGTGCGCGACGACGCGGTCGGGCGCGAATTCCGCGACGCGCTGGCGGAACGTGCCCGCGCCGGCGTGCGCGTCGCCGTGATCCGCGACTGGCTGGGCTGCCTCGGCCAGTCGCGCGCGGGCTTCTGGCAGCCGCTGCTGGCCGCCGGCGGCGAGGTGCGCGTGTACAACCCGCCGCACGCGGCCAGCCCGTTCGGCTGGATCAGCCGCGACCACCGCAAGCTGCTTGCCGTCGACGGCCGCTTCGGTTCCGTCTCCGGCGTGTGCCTGAGCGCGAAGTGGCTGGGCGATCCCGCGCGCCGCGTCGCGCCGTGGCGCGACACCGGCGTGACGATCCGCGGGCCCGCGGTGGCCGAGCTGGAGCGCGCGTTCGCCGAGAACTGGGCGCGGCTGGGCGCGCCGTGGCCGACCGACGCGGCCGCGCCGGTGCTTGCCGAGCCCGCCGGCAAGGTCGCGCTGCGGGTGATCGCCACGCAGCCGAACATGGCCGGCATGCTGCGCCTCGACCAGTTGATCGCGGCGATGGCGCGCAGGACGCTGTGGCTGACCGACGCCTACTTCGTCGGCATCGCCGCCTACGTGCAGGCGCTGGCCGCGGCGGCGCGCGACGGCGTCGACGTGCGCCTGCTGGTGCCCGGGTCGAGCGACGTGCCGGTGGTGGCCGCGCTGTCGCGCGCCGGCTACCGGCCGCTGCTGGAGGCCGGCGTGCGCGTGTTCGAGTGGAACGGCTCGATGCTGCACGCCAAGACCGCGGTCGCCGACGGCCAGTGGGCGCGGGTCGGCTCGACCAACCTCAACGTCGCCAGCTGGATGGGCAACTGCGAGATCGACGTGGCGGTCGAGGACGCCGGCTTCGCCGCGGCGCTGGCCGCGCAGTACGAGCGCGACCTCGGCAACGCCACCGAAGTGGTGCTGTCGGCGCGCCGGCGCCCGTGCCGCACCGCGCCGGCGCCGCCGCGCGCGCATCGGGCCAGCGGCAGTTCCGGCCGCGCCGCGGCCAGCGCGATGCGCTTCGCCAATACGGTCGGCGCCGCGCTGACCGACCATCGCGAGCTGGGCGCCGCCGAAGCCGGCCCGCTGCTCGGCGCGGCCGCCCTGCTGTGCGCGCTGGCGGTGGTGTTCGCGCTGTGGCCGCGCGTGCTGGCGTGGCCGCTGACGGTGCTGGCGCTGTGGCTGGCGATCGGCCTGGCGGTCCGCTCGCGCGCCCTGCGCCGGCGCGCGCGCCGCGAGAGCGACGCGCAGGGCCCGTGCTAACCTGACCCGCCCGGCCCCGCGACATGACCGACTTCGACGCCACCCGCCCCGCGCGGGAAGTGCTGACGCCTTCCGCGCTGAACGCCCGCGCCCGCGACCTGCTCGAGGGCGCGTTCCCGCTGGTGTGGGTGGAGGGCGAGCTGTCCAACGTCTCGCGACCCGCGTCGGGACACCTGTATTTCACCCTGAAGGACGCCGCCGCGCAGATCCGCGCGGCGATGTTCAGGCCGCGCAGCACCTACCTGCGCTTCCGCCCCGCGGAAGGCATGCACGTGCTGGTGCGCGCGCGGGTCAGCCTGTACGAACCGCGCGGCGACTACCAGTTGATCGCCGAGCACATGGAGGAGGCCGGCGAGGGCGCGCTCAAGCGCGAATTCGAGGCGCTGAAGGCGCGGCTCGCCGCCGAGGGCCTGTTCGACGTCGCGCGCAAGCGCGCGCTGCCGCGCTTTCCGCGCCGCATCGGCGTGATCACCTCGCCTTCCGGCGCCGCGGTGCGCGACGTGCTGAGCGTGATCCGCCGCCGCTTCCCGCTGGTCGAGATCGAGGTGCTGCCGGTCCCCGTGCAGGGCAAGGAAGCGCCCCCGGCGATCGTCGCGATGCTGCGCCGCGCCGGCGGCTCGGGCCGCTACGACGCGCTGCTGCTGACCCGCGGCGGCGGTTCGCTGGAGGACCTGTGGGCGTTCAACGACGAGGCGGTGGCACGCGCGATCCACGCCAGCGCGGTGCCGGTCGTTTCCGCGGTCGGCCACGAGATCGACTTCACCATCGCCGACTTCGTCGCCGACCTGCGCGCGCCCACGCCCTCGGCGGCCGCAGAGCTGCTGGTGCCCGACCGCGCCGCCCTCGCCCACCTGCTGGCGCAGCGTCGCGACCGCCTCGCGCTGCTGATGCGGCGCCGCCTGCAAGCGCTGGCGCAGGGCCTGGACCAGCGCCTGGCGCGGCTGGGCGCGCAGCGCCCGCAGGCACGCCTGGCGCTGGGCCGCGAGCGGCTTGCCGCGCTGCTGGCGCGGCTGCGCCACGCGCAACGCAGCCGCCGCGACGCCCGCGCCGCCGCGCTGGCGCAGCTCCACGCACGCCTGCTCGCCGAACACCCGGGCGCGCGCCTGCGCGCGCGCGCGCAGCATCTGCAGGCGCTGCGCCAGCGGCTGCACGCCGCCTGCGCACGCGGCCTGGAGCGACGCGCATTGCGTCTCGGCCAGTTGGCGCGCACGCTGAACGCGGTCAGCCCGCTGGCGACGCTGGAACGCGGCTACGCGATCCTGTTCGACGCCGAGGGCCGCGTGCTGCGCTCGACCGCGGCGGCGGCGCCCGGCGATGCCGTGCGCGCACGCCTCGCCGACGGTGAACTTCGCCTGCAGGTGCTGTCGAAGGGTTGAAGCCGCGGCAGCGTGCCCGCAGCTTTCGAAGCTGACCGCCGCCGCAAGGAGACGCCGCGCATGAAGGCCGCCGAGCTGTTCGTGAAGGCCCTCGAGGCCGAGGGCGTGAAGTACATCTTCGGCGTGCCGGGCGAGGAGAACCTCGACCTGCTCGAAGCGCTGCGCACCTCGCCGATCGAGCTGATCGTCACCCGCCACGAGCAGGCCGCCGGCTTCATGGCGGCGACGCTGGGACGGCTGACCGGCGAAGCCGGCGTCGCCCTCGCCACGCTCGGCCCCGGCGCCACCAACCTGGTCACCGCCGCCGCCTACGCGCAGCTCGGCGCAATGCCGATGCTGATGATCACCGGGCAGAAGCCGATCCGGCAGCACAAGCAGGGCCTGTTCCAACTGGTCGACGTGGTCGACATGATGCAGCCGCTGACCAAGTACACGCGCCAGATCGTCTCGGCGCCGACCGTTCCGGCGCGCGTGCGCGAAGCGTTCCGCCGCGCCGAGGAGGAGCGCCCCGGCGCGGTGCATCTCGAGCTGCCCGAAGACATCGCCCGCGACGACGTCGCCGAGCCGATGCTGCTGCCGACCGAGTACGCGCGCCGCCCCGCGGCCGATCCCAAGGCGCTGGAGCGCGCCGCCGAGGCGATCCGCGCCGCGCGCCGCCCGCTGCTGATGATCGGCGCCGCGGCCAACCGCCAGCGCACCGCGCAGATGCTGCGCGCGTTCGTCGACAAGCTCGGCATCCCGTTCTTCACCACGCAGATGGGCAAGGGCGTGATCGACGAGGAACATCCGCTCTGGCTCGGCAACGCCGCGCTGTCCGACGGCGACTTCGTGCATCGCGCGATCGACGCCGCCGACTGCATCGTCAACGTCGGCCACGACGTGGTCGAGAAGCCGCCGTTCTTCATGCACAAGGGCCGGCGCACGGTCATCCACATCAACTTCTCGCCGGCGGAAGTGGACACGGTCTACTTCCCGCAGCTCGAGGTGGTCGGCGACATCGCCGGCACCGTGCAGGCCCTGCACGACGCGCTGCAAGCGCAGCCGCACTGGGATTTCGCCTTCTTCGCCCGCGTGCGCGAAGCGCTGAACCGCCAGCTCGCGTCGCATGCGGACGACGGCCGCTTCCCGATCCACCCGGTGCGCCTGGTGGCGGAAACGCGCAGGGCGATGCCGGACGACGGCATCCTGTGCCTCGACAACGGCATGTACAAATTGTGGTTCGCGCGCTACTACCGCGCGCGCCAGCCGAACACCGTGCTGCTGGACAACGCGCTGGCGACGATGGGCGCCGGCCTGCCCTCGGCGATGGCCGCCAGGATCGTGCACCCGCGACGCAAGGTGCTGGCGGTGTGCGGCGACGGCGGCTTCATGATGAATGCGCAGGAGCTGGAGACCGCGGTACGCCTCGGCCTGGATCTCGTCATCCTGCTGCTGCGCGACGACGGCTACGGCATGATCCGCTGGAAGCAGGCCGACATGGGCTTCGCCGACTTCGGCATGTCGTTCGGCAACCCCGACTTCGTCGCCTTCGCCGAAGCGCACGGCGCGCGCGGCCATCGCCCGGCCAGCCCGGCCGCGTTCGCCGCCACGCTGCGCGCAGCGCTCGACGCCGGCGGCGTGCACCTGATCGACCTGGCGATCGACTACGCCGACAATCACCGCATCCTAGACGAAGAAATCAAGCGCCTGAGCGCGGCGCTCTGACCGGCCCCGCCTCGTCGATTGCAGGAGACGCGAACCATGCTCAAGGAACGCTATCCCTATTACCTCGCCAACACGCCCGTGCAGGCCAACGCCGACCTCGAAGTGCGCGACAAGTATTCCGGCGCGGTCGCCGCGCGCGCGGCGATGCCCGACGCGGAGGCGATCGAGCAGGCGATCGCCGCCGCGGTCGCGGCGGAGGCGCCGATGCGCAAGCTGCCGCCGTACGCGCGCCAGCAGGTGCTGGAACACTGCGTGACGAGCTTCCGCCAGCGCCACGAAGAGCTGGCGCAGGCGCTGTGCGTCGAGGCCGGCAAGCCGATCAAGGACGCGCGCGGCGAGGTGACGCGCCTGATCGACACCTTCAAGGTCGCCGCCGAGGAGGCCGTGCGCATCGACGGCGAAGTGCTGAACCTCGAGATATCCCGGCGCGCGCAGGGCTACCGCGGCTTCAGCAAGCGCGTGCCGATCGGCGCGTGCAGCTTCATCACGCCGTTCAACTTCCCGCTCAACCTGGTCGCGCACAAGGTGGCGCCGGCGATCGCCGCCGGCTGTCCGTTCGTGCTGAAGCCGTCGGAGAAGACGCCGATCGGCGCGCTGATCATCGGCGAGGTGCTGGCCGAGACCGACCTGCCCGCCGGCGCGTTCTCGGTGCTGCCGGTGATGGGCGACAAGGCCGCGCCGTTCGTGCAGGACGAGCGCCTGAAGCTGCTCTCGTTCACCGGCGGCCAGATCGGCTGGAAGCTGAAGGCGCAGGCCGGCCGCAAGAAGGTGGTGCTGGAACTGGGTGGCAACGCCGCCTGCATCGTCGACGCCGACCAGGGCGAACGCCTCGACTTCGTGGTCGACCGCATGGTCTTCGGCGCGTTCTACCAGTCCGGCCAGAGCTGCATCGGCGTGCAGCGCATCCTGGTGCACGCCTCGCTGTACGAGGAATTCAAGCGCCGTTTCGTCGAGCGGACCCGCACGCTGAAGGCGGGCGATCCGAAGGACGAGAGCGTGTTCCTCGGCCCGATGATCGACGAGGCCGCGGCCAGGCGCCTGCACGACTGGATCGAGGAAGCCAGGACGCGCGGCGCGCGCGTGCTCTGCGGCGGCGGCCGCAAGGGCAACATGCTGGAGGCGACCGTGCTGGAGGGCGTGCCGCGCGACGCCAACGTCAGTTGCCGGGAGGCGTTCGGCCCGGTCGCGCTGCTGGCGCCGTTCGACGACTTCGACGCCGCGCTCGCTGCCGTCAACGACTCCGACTACGGCCTGCAGGCCGGCGTGTTCAGCAACGACCTCGGCCACGCCATGCGCGCGTGGGACGAGCTCGTCGCCGGCGGCGTGGTGGTCGGCGACGTGCCCAGCTTCCGCGTCGACAACATGCCCTACGGCGGCGTGAAGCTGTCCGGGCTCGGCCGCGAAGGCATCCGCTACGCCATCGAGGACATGACCGAGCAACGCCTGCTGGTGCTGCGCGATGGCTGAATGCGACGCCGCGCCGCAGACGCTGGCCGCAGCGTGCGAGTTCGCGCAAGACGTGCGCAAGAGCCGCTTCCTTGCGCGCGCCGCGCCGGTGGCCGATCCGGCCGAGGCGCTGGCCTTCGTCGAGCGCGCCGCCGACCGCGGCGCCACGCACAACTGCTGGGCCTACCGCATCGGCGCGCAGTACCGCTTCAGCGACGACGGCGAGCCTGGCGGCACCGCCGGGCGGCCGATCCTGCAGGCGATCGAGGGCCAAGGCCTGGATCGCGTCGCAGTGGTGGTCACACGCTGGTTCGGCGGCATCAAGCTCGGCGCCGGCGGGCTGGCGCGTGCCTACGGCGGCTGCGCGGCGGAATGCCTGCGGCGCGCGCCGAAGGTGCCGCTGATCGCGCTGGCGCGCTTCGCCCTCGCCTGTCCGTTCGCCGAGCTGGCCCTGCTCAAGTCCCGGCTGCGCGAACTCGACGCGCAGATCGAGTCGGAAAGTTTCGGCGCCGAAGGCGCGGAGCTGACCCTCGCCCTGCCGGAGCGTCGTACCGAAGCGCTGCAGCGCCTCCTGGCCGACCTCTCGCGCGGCCGCGCCGCGGCGCGGCGGCTGGACGCCGCAGTCGATTGAATCGCCGCATGCCCACCCCCACTTCGAAGCGCGGCCTTGGGCGGTACCGTCGGCTTGCCGGCGCCGCGCGCGGATGCGCACGCGGCATGCCGCCTTGATCCGGAACAGAAGCCCCGACCCTTCCCGACCTTATCCTTTCCCGCCATGGCCGACTCCAGCAAAGACGCACCCACCGCCCAGCACCGCATCGCCGCCCTGCGCGGCCTGTGGCCGTTCCTGCGCCCGCATCGCGCGCTCGCCGCCGGCTGGCTGCTGTTCCTCGGACTTTCCTCGACGGCGACGCTGTCGCTGCCGGTGGCGGTGCGGCACATGATCGACCGCGGCTTCGCCGCGCACGATCCGACCCTGATCAACCGCACCTTCCTCGCCCTGTTCGGTGTCGCACTGGTGCTGGCGCTGGCCACCGCCGGGCGCTACCTGTGCGTGACCCTGCTCGGCGAGCGCGCGGTGGCGGCGCTGCGCGAGAAGCTGTACGCGCACCTGATCCGGCTCGATGTGGGCTTCTACGAAGGCACCCGCGTCGGCGAGCTGGTATCGCGGCTCGGCACCGATACCGAGGTGGTGCAGGCGCTGATCGGATCCAGCGTGTCGGTCGCGCTGCGCAGCGTGGTGATGGTGCTGGGCGCGGTCGGCGCGATGATCTGGACCAGCCCGCGCCTGGCCGGCCTGACCACGCTGGTGATTCCCGCCGTGGTGCTGCCGATCGTGGTGTTCGGGCGCCGCGTGCAGGGGCTGTCGCGGCACAGCCAGGACCGTCTCGCCGAAACCAGCGCGATCGTCAACGAAACGCTGAACGCCGTGCACACGGTCAAGGCCTACGCGCGCGAGCCGATCGAAAGCGCGCGCTACGCCGACGCCGTGCGCCGCGCGCTGGCCACCGCGCAGCGCCGCATCAGCGCGCGCTCGGCGCTGACCGCGGCGGTGATCGTGCTGGTGTTCGGCGCGATCACGCTGGTGCTGTGGGCGGGCGCGCGCCAGGTGCTGACCGGCACGCTGGACGCCGGCGTACTCGGCCAGTTCGTGCTGTACGCGGTGCTCGCCGCCGGCTCGGTCGGCGCGCTCAGCGAGGTCTGGGGCGACGTGCTGCGCGCCTCCGGCGCGATGGAGCGCATCGGCGAGCTGTTCGCGCAGCAGCCGGCGATCGCCAGCCCGGCGCGGCCGACGCCGCTGCCGCGGCCGACGCGCGGCGAGATCCGCATCGAGAACGTCGAGTTCCGCTATCCGACCCGCACCGAGCAGCCGGTGCTGCACGACTTCAGCCTGCACGTGCGCCCGGGCGAGACCGTCGCCCTGGTCGGCCCGTCCGGCGCCGGCAAGAGCACCGTGCTCAGCCTGCTGCTGCGCTACTACGACCCGCAGCGCGGCCGCATCACCCTCGACGGCGTCGACCTGAAGGCGCTGGCGCTGGACGAACTGCGCGGCGCGCTGGCGCTGGTGCCGCAGGAAACCGTGATCTTCGCCGCCAGCGCCGCCGACAACATCCGCTTCGGCCGCAGCGATGCCGACGCGGCCGCCGTCGAGGCGGCCGCGCGCGCGGCCGAGGCCTACGACTTCATCGCCGCGCAGCCGGGCGGCTTCGACGCCCCGCTCGGCGAGCGCGGCGTGCGCCTGTCGGGCGGCCAGCGCCAGCGCATCGCCATCGCGCGCGCGATCCTCAAGGACGCGCCGGTGCTGCTGCTGGACGAGGCCACCTCCAGCCTGGACGCGCAATCGGAGGCGGCGATCCAGTCCGCGCTGGAGCGCCTCAAGCGCGGCCGCACCACGCTGGTGATCGCCCACCGCCTGGCCACCGTGCAGCGCGCCGACCGCATCATCGTGCTGGATGCCGGCCGCATCGTCGCGGAAGGCACCCACGACGACCTGGTCCACCAGGGCGGCCTGTACGCCGAACTTGCGCGCCTGCAGTTCGCCGCCTGAGTCGGCCCGCACCGCATGAAAAAAGCCCCGCCGAAGCGGGGCTCGAAAGCGTCTGCAACCAGTCGCCTACTTGACCGGGGTCACGCCGGATGCCTGCGCACCCTTGGGGCCCTGCACCACTTCGAAACTCACGCGCTGACCCTGCTGCAGGGTGCGAAAACCCTGGGCGTTGATCGCGGAATAATGGACGAACACGTCTTCCCCACCGTCCTCGGGCGCGATGAAACCGAAGCCCTTGGCGTCATTGAACCACTTCACCGTACCAGTACGCATTGCGGGAACCTCGAAAACATGGCCATGCGCAGTGGCCGACCGCTGCGGGAACCCCCTCCGCGCAGGCGGTCGCACTGCACGGCGCAAAATATCGCCGAGTTTTCCTGAAAACCGCAAGAGGTTTAATTCATAAAATCCGAAATTGGCTACGAATTAGCCAATCGCGGCGGCGCCGCATCGGTAACGCGGAACGCGCACGGCACGGCCGCCGTGCGCGCCGGGGATCGCCCGGATTGCCGGCGCAGACGCGGTTCCCGGCTCAATCCCGCAACAGCGCGGCGAGGATCTTCGGCACCTCGGCAGTCGCCGCCGCAAGGTTGGCGAAAATTTCGCTCAGGCTTATTTCGGCCTGGTCCCCGCAACCGGCCGCCCAGTTGGCGACCAGCGCCAGGCAGGCGTAGTCGAGGCCGAGTTCCCGCGCCAGCGCGGCTTCGGGCATGCCGGTCATGCCGACCAGGTCGCAGCCGTCGCGGCGCATGCGCGCGATCTCGGCGCGGGTTTCCAGGCGCGGCCCCTGGGTAGCGCCGTAGCAGCCGCCGTCGACCACGGCCACGCCGGCGCGATGCGCGGCGCCGAGCAGGTCGGCGCGCAGCGCGGCGCCGTACGGCTCGCTGAAATCGATGTGCTCGACCTTGGCGCCCTCGACGTCGCTGTAGCTGCTCGGGCGGCCGTGGGTGTAGTCGATGATCTGGTCCGGCACCGCGAGCACACGCGGTCCCATGTCGGCGCGGATGCCGCCGACCGCGTTCACGCCGAGCACGCGGCGCGCGCCGAGGCGATGCAGCGCCCACAGGTTGGCGCGGTAGTTCACGCGATGCGGCGCCAGCGCGTGGTCCTCGCCGTGGCGTGCCAGGAACGCCAGCGCGCGGCCGCCGAAGCGCCCCAGCACCACCGCGCCGGACGGCGCGCCGTAGGGCGTTTCCACCGCGCGGCGCTCGACGACTTCGATGCCGGGAAACTGGTACAGGCCGGTGCCGCCGATGACTGCGAGATCGAGTGCCATGCGCGCTCCTGCGGAGGCTGGAGGAAACGGGCTCCGGAACAGCGGAGAGAGGGACCGCGGCGCGAGGCGACGTGCGTCGCGTCCCGCCGCCCCTTTCCCCGACGTCTCCCGCGCTATTCCCGCAGCGCGTAGATGCCGGGCAGGTTGCGGCCCTGCTCGTGGAAATCCATGCCGTAGCCGAACACGTAGCGGTCGGGCACCTGCACGCCGATGAAATCGGCGGCGAGGTCCGGCACGCGGCGGCCGTGCCGCTTCTCGCACAGCACCGCGATCAGCACGCGCTTCGCGCCCTGCCCGAGGCACCAGTCGCGGATCGCCGCCAGCGTATAGCCCTCGTCGAGGATGTCGTCGGCGAGCAGCACGGTGCGCCCGGCCAGCGACGCGCGCGGACGCTTGATCCACTGCAGCCCGGCGCCCTGCGTGGTGCCGCGGTAGCGGCTGGCGTGCACGTAGTCGAATTCGAGATCGCTGCCGATCGCCAGCGCCAATTCGCCGGCGAACACGACCGCGCCGTTCATCACCGGCAGGAACAGCGCGCGCTCGCCGCCCAGCGCGCGCGTGATCTCGCCGCCCATGCGCGCGATTGCCGCCTGCAGCGCGGCGCGGTCGTGGATCAGCTCGGCCGTGCGCAGCGCGGCGGCCAGTGCGGGTTGCGCGTTCATGCGTTGCCTTCTCCGTTGGCGGGTTCGAGCGCGGCCAGCCGCGCGATGAAGCCGGCGCGCTGCGGATTGTCCTGCAGCGAAGCCCAGGTCGAGGCGACCGAACCGCGCAGCGCGGCCAGGCGCGCGGCGGCGCACGGCGCGCGGCCGCGCACCGCGGCGATCGACTCCGCCGCCAGCGCCGGGCTGCACGCCAGCACCAGGTCGCAGCCGGCGTCGAGGTGGGCGCGGATGCGCGCGGCGACGCCGCCGGCGGATTCCGCCGCGGCCATGCCGATGTCGTCGCTGAACACGATGCCGCGGAAGCCCAGCTCGCCGCGCAGGATGTCCTCGATCCACACGCGCGAATAGCCGGCCGGCGCGGCGTCCACCGCGGGATAGGTCACGTGCGCCAGCATCACCGCCTCGGCGCCGGCGTCGAAGCAGGCGGAGAACGGCACCAGGTCGGCGGCGCGCAGTTCGTCCAGCGGCCGCGGATCCAGGGCGGCGTCGAAGTGGGTGTCCTCGGCCACCGAGCCGTGGCCGGGGAAATGCTTGACCGTCGCCGCCATGCCGGCCAGGCGCATGCCGCGCAGGTAGGCCTGCGCCAGCGTCGAGACCGCCTCCGCGTCGGCATGGAAGGCGCGCTCGCCGATCGCGCGGTTGCCGCGCGCAAGATCGACCACCGGCGCGAAGGAAATGTCCACGTCGATCGCGCGCATCTCGCTGGCCATCACCCAGGCGTGCTCCTCGGCCAGCGCGACCGCCGCGGCCGGGTCGCGGTCGTACAGTTCGCCCAGCCGCGCCAGCGCGGGCAGGCGGGTGAAGCCTGCGCGGAAGCGCTGCACCGGACCGCCCTCCTGGTCGACGCAGACCAGGAACGGATCCGCGCGCAGGCTGCGGATGTCGTCGATCAGCGCGGTGACCTGCTCGCGCGAGGCGAAGTTGCGCGTGAACAGGATCACGCCGCTGACCTCGGGCGCGGCCAGCCAGCCGCGCTCCTCGGCGGTGAGTTCCTTGCCGGCGATCCCGACGATCAGCATGCGGTGGGTTCCTCGCGCTCGGCGGCGCTCCAGTGGGCGTAAGGATGCCGGATCAGGTTGACGTTGTAATAGCGGGCTTCGGCGCTGACCTCGCGGCCCAGCCACGGCGGGCGCGGGAAATCGGCGTCGGCACGCGGCAACTCCAGTTCGGCGACGATCAGGCCGGCGTTGGCGCCGAGGAACTCGTCGATCTCGAAGGTGAAGCCGGCCACCGGCACGTAGTGGCGGACCTTCTCGACCACGCCGTCGCACAGTGTCGCCAGCATGCGCTCGGCATCGCCCACCGGCAGCGCGGCCTCGTATTCCTGGCGCTCGATGCCCAGCGTCGCCGACTTCACGTTGATCCAGGCGCCGCCGCCGGCGGTGCGCACGCGCACCGAGGCGCGCGCGAGGCCGGCTTCCAGCGCGGCCGCGCCGACCAGATAACCTTGCGCCATGCGCTCGCTGCGCGTCGCGGCCGCGCGCCAGGCGTCGCCGATCAGCAGGAACTTGCGCTCGATCTCGATGCCCATCAGCCGCGCTCGAACAGGGCGATCGACTCGACGTGCGCGGTGTGCGGGAACATGTCCATCACGCCGGCGGCCTCGAGCCGGAAGCCGCGCCCGGCGAGGATCGCGGCGTCGCGCGCCAGCGAGCCCGGATGGCAGGACACGTAGACCACGCGCCGCGTCGCCGCGCCCGGCAGGTATTCCAGCGCCTTGTCGGCGCCGGCGCGCGGCGGATCGAGCAGCAGCTTGTCCCAGGACTGGCGCGCCCACGCGGCGCCGCGCTGCTCCTCGAACAGGTTGGCGGCGTGGAACGCCGCGTTGGCGATGCCGTTGCGCGCGGCGTTGGCACCGGCGCGACGCACCAGCCCGGCATCGCCCTCGACGCCGACGACCTCGGCCGCGCGGCGCGCGATCGGCAGCGTGAAATTGCCGAGGCCGCAGAACAGGTCGAGTACGCGTTCGTGCGGCTGCGGGTCGAGCAACTGCATCGCCAGCGCGATCATGCGCAGGTTGATGCCGGCGTTGACCTGCACGAAGTCGAGCGGCTCGAAGGCGATCTCGACGTCGAACTCGGGGATGCGGTAGCTCAGCGCGACGCGCTCGCGCCACAGCGGCTGCACGCTGTCGATGCCGCCCGGCTGCAGCAGGATGGCGAAACCGTGCGCCTGGCCGAACGCCGAGAGCGCCGCGCGGTCGCGCTCGCCGAGCGGTTCGAGATGGCGGAACACCAGCGCGACCGTGTCGTCGCCGGCCGCAACCTCGATCTGCGGGATCGCGCGCGCCGCCTCCAGCGTGCCGAGCAGCGCGCCGAGGTCGGCCAGCTTCGGGCCCAGCGCAGGATGCAGCACCTCGCAGCGGCCGAGGTCGGCGACGTAGCGTGGGTCCTCCTCGCGGAAACCGACCAGCACGCGCCCTTTCTTGGCGACCTGCTTCACCGACAGCCGCGCCTTGCGCCGGTAGCCCCAGGGCTCGTCGACCAGCGGCGCCAGCCAGCGCCGCGGCTGCAGGCCGCCGATGCGCTCGAGGTTTTCCGCCAGCACGCGCTGCTTGGCGGCGATCTGCGCCGCAGGCGCCAGGTGCTGCAGCACGCAGCCGCCGCAGGTGCCGAAGTGCGGACAGCGCGGCTCGACGCGGTCGGGCGAACGGGTCAGCACCTCGGCGACGGTCGCCTCGTCGTAACTGCGATGGCGGCGGCGGATGGAGATGCGCACGCGCTCGCCGGGCAGCGCGCCGGACACGAACACGGCCTTGCCGTCGACGCGGGCCACGCCGCGGCCGTCGTGGGTGAGGTCGGTGATATCGACGTCGAGATCGGTCATGCGGAGAAACGAAAAGCCCGGGCCGCGGGGCCCGGGCGTGGATGGCGTGCGCGGAAGC
>NZ_JBDKSX010000049.1:0-2664 GCF_039680435.1 Mizugakiibacter sp.
GCTTCCGCCGCCGTGCGGCCGTCCCCGCGTCGCGGTCGCCTGCACGCAGGCGACGCCACGCAGGCGACCCCCTAAGCGCGCGTCAGGCGCAACCGCCGCGGCAGCAGCGCGCTGGACGGGCGGCCGACGTAGAAGCCCTGCGCGTAGTCGACGCCGTAGTCGCCGAGCAGCTCCAGCGTGCGCTGGTCGCCGACGAACTCGGCCACGGTCTGCTTGCCCAGCGCGCGCGCGATGTCGACCATCGAGCGCACCAGCACCTGGTCCATCGGATCCTCGGCCAGGTTGCGGATGAAGGTGCCGTCGATCTTCAGCACGTCGACGCGCAGCTCCTTCAGATAGCTGTAGCTGGCGAAGCCGGCGCCGAAGTCGTCCAGCGCGAAGCGGCAGCCGAGCTGGCGCAGCTGCGACACCATCTCGCGGGTCGCCTCGACGTTGGCGATCGCCGCGGTCTCGGTGATCTCGAAGGTGATGCGCTCGGCGCGCACGCCGGTTTCGTTTAGCTTGCGGCAGATGAACGGCAGCAGGCGGTCGTCCTGGAACGCGCGCCCGGACAGGTTGATGTTCAGCGCGAGCTGCGCGCGCACCGTCGACACGCGCTGCAGGAAGTCGATCGCCGCGCCGACCACCCAGCGGTCGATGTCGTGGATCAGGCCGGTGCGCTCGGCCACGGCGATGAACTCGCCGGGCAGCAGCAGCTCGCCGTCCTCGCCGACCAGGCGCACCAGCGCCTCGTAGTGGTCGACGGCGAGGTCGGCGATGCGCACCACCGGCTGGAACACCAGCTGGAAGCCGTTGCTGGCCAGCGCCTGGCGCAGGCGCGCGCTGCAGTGCGCGTTGGCGCGCTGGTCGGCCAGCTCGCGGTCGTCGGCGCGGTAGCTGTGCACCATGTTGCCGCCGCGCATGCGCGCCACGTAGGCGGCGCGCTGCGCGCGGCTGAGGCTGGCCTCGGCGCCGGCCTCGGCATCGACCGCCGCGATGCCGATGCTGGCGCTGGCGTGCCAGGCCTCGCCCTCGGCGTCGGTGGTCAGTTGCGCGATCGCGGCGCGCACGCGCTCGGCGCGCTCGGCGGCCGCCTCCGGCGTGCAGCCGTGCAGCAGCATCGCGAACTCGTCGCCTTCGAGCTGCGCGGCCAGGCCGTCGGCGCCGACCTGCGTGCGCAGCAGCGCGGCGACCTCGCGCAGCAGGCGGTCGGCGTCGTGCTGGCCGAGCTGGCAGCGCAGGTGGCGGAAGCGGTCCAGGTTCAGCACCAGCAAGCCGATCGGGCCGGCGCCGGCGCGCACCGCCAGCAGCGCGGCGTCCAGCGCCTGGCGGAAGCGCTGCCGCGAGTACAGGCCGGTGGCGGCGTCGCGACCCTCGCGGCGCAGCAGCAGGCCGCGCAGCCGCGAGCGCTCGTGCGCGGCCTGGCGCAGCTCGATCTCGCGCATCCGCAGCAACCGGCGCTCGCGCTGCAGGCGCGCGGCGACCGATATGCGCATCGCCAGCTCGATCTCGCGCAGCGGCCGCGGCAGCACGTCGGCGACGCCTTCCGGCAGCAGCGGGTGCGGGCCGCGCGGCGCGGCCGCCGGCAGCATCAGCAGCACCGGCGGCGCTTCGGGGCGGTCGGCCAGGCGCTCGCAGAATTCGGCGGCGTCCATGTCGGCAAGCACGGTGTCGAGCAGGATCACGTCGGTGTCGGCGTCGAGCTGCGCCAGCGCGTCGGCGCCGCGCGCGGCGCGGCGCACCTGGCTGAAGCCGCTGCGGCGCAGCAGCGCCAGCAGCGGGTCGCCGTCGCCGGCCGGCGGCGCGACGGCGAGCACGCGCGCGTCGGCGAGCACGTCCCAGGCGCAGCCGGAGGGCGACGGGCGCGGGGTCATGCGTCGCGCTCCGCGGCGGCGGCGTAGATCAGCGCCAGCACGGCGGCGACCGCGGCGTACAGCGCGGGCGGGATCTCGGCGTCCAGCTCGACTCGCGCCAGCAGCGCGGCCAGCGCGGGGTCGCGGTGGCGCGGCACGCCGTGGCGCTCGGCGAGGTCGAGCATCGCCTCGACCAGCGCACCGTCCGCCTTGGCGGTGACGCGCGGCGCGCCCTGGCCGGTGTAGCGCAGCGCAACCGCGCGCGCGGCGGCGGGATCGCGGTTCATGCCGTGGCGTCCAGCAGGCCGCTGCGCGCGACCTCGACCGGCGCGGGCCGGCCGTGGTGGCAGACCAGGCGCTCGGCGACCAGGCCTTCCGCGCCCAGCCGCGCGGCCAGCGCGGGCAGGCCGGCGTCGAGACGCTGTGCCGTGGCGGCGTGCTCGGCCCACAGCGTCACGCCGACGCGCCGCGCCTGCACGCGCACCTCGCCGTGCACCGCGCCCAGCGCGGGCAGGTCGACCGCGAAGGCGACGTTCCACGCCGGCGCCGCGTTCGGCGCCGCCGCCTCGCGCGCGTCGCGGTCGCGGCGGATGCGCAACTGCAGCACGTCGGTGCCGCGCTCGCCGCGCACCGGCAGCTCGATCATCCAGGCCGGCGCCTGCGCGTCGGGATGCGCCTCGAGCTGCGCGATTTCCACCCGCGCCAGCGCGCCGCGCGCGTGCGTGCTCATGCGCCCGAGCACGGCCTCGACCGGCGCGCGCTCGTCGCCGGCGGCAGGGTCGATGCGGGCCTGCGCGTTGAGCGGGCGCTGATGCAGCGGCGGCGGCGCGTC
>NZ_JBDKSX010000050.1:0-1740 GCF_039680435.1 Mizugakiibacter sp.
AGCGTGCCGCGCATTGGCCGACATGGCTGCACCAGTACAACTGGCACCGTCCCCACGCCAGTCTCGGTTACCAGCCGCCGATCACCCGCATCGGCATGAACAACCTGTTGGGTTTACACAGCTAGCCTGCGTCGGCAAGCGGCACGTGGTCACGGCATGACCATCGGTACAGCCGCGCGCAAGAAAGCGACGCCACACTCCCGCAGTTCGCAGGACGACTTTTGCTCTCCGTGACGAGAATCCATGCCCTGCTGCTGGCGCTCGCGCTGCTCGCCTTCGCCGGCTGTTCCGGAACTCCGCTGCGCGACGACGCCGCGGCGCGTGCGCCAGTGATCCTGGTCTCGATCGACGGCTTCCGCGCGGACTACCTGCAGCGCGGGATGACGCCGACGCTGGCCGCACTCGCCGCCGACGGCGTGCGCGCCGAGGCGATGCAACCCTCGTTCCCGTCGATCACGTTCCCGAACCACTACACGCTGGTCACCGGGCTCTATCCCGACCACCACGGCATCGTGCACAACACCATCCAGGATCCCGCGTTGGGCCGCTTCACGCTGGGCAACCGCGCCGCAGTCGGCGACGGGCGCTGGTGGAACGAGGGTGAACCAATCTGGGTCACCGCGCAGAAGCAGGGCCTGCACACCGCGACCATGTTCTGGCCCGGCTCGGAAGCGGCGATCCACGGCGTGCGCCCGGACCATTGGCGCCCCTTCGACGGCGACGTCGCCCCGCAGGCGCGTGTCGACCAGGTGCTGGCCTGGCTCGACTTGCCAGCGGCACGGCGTCCGGCCTTCATCACGCTCTACTTCGACGCGGTCGACGGCGCCGGCCACTGGCACGGTCCGGATTCGCCCGAGGTGAGCACCGCGTTGCGCGACACCGACACCATGCTGGCGCGGCTGGTCGACGGCCTGCGCCGGCGCGGCCTGTACGACCGCACCAACCTGGTGATCGTGTCCGACCACGGCATGACCGCCACGCCGCCGTCGCAGGTGGTGTACCTCGACGACATCGTCGACATGCGCGACGTGGACGTCGTCACCTACGAGGTGCCCGCGGAACTGGCTCCGAAGCCCGCGCGCGCCGCCGAGGTCGAACGCGCGCTGTTGGCACCGCATGCGCACATGCAGTGCCGGGACAAGGCCGCGCTGCCGGCGCGCCTGCACTACGGCGGCAATCCGCGAGTGCCGGCGATCGTCTGCATCCCCGATGACGGCTGGCTGGTCTCCACGCACGCGCGGCAGGCGGCGCATAAACGCGTGCTGCGCGGCGAGCATGGCTACGACAACGCCGATCCGCACATGCGCGCGCTGTTCGTCGCGCACGGTCCCGCCTTCAAGCGCGGCGTGGTGGTCGCCGAGTTCCCCAACGTCGACGTCTATCCGCTGCTGGCGCACCTGCTCGGCATCCGCCCGCAGCCGAATGACGGCGACCTCGCCCCGCTGCGCGGCGCGCTGGCGCCGGAGGCGATCACGGCGCGCCGATGAAGCCGGTCGGCGCCGGGCGCGGCTTCAGCCGGCGCGCAGGCGGCCGACGGCATCGGCGTAGCGCGCGGCGATCGCCGCCTCGTCGCGATGGCGGAAGTCGCGCACCACCCACTGCCCGCCGGCCATGACGTGGCGCACCAGCGGCGCGTTGCCGGCGAACACGAAGCTGTCGAGCGCGCTGGCGGCATCGCGTGCGGCGAGCGCCGGCGCGTCGTGGTCGAGCACCAGCAGGTCGGCGCGCGCGCCGGCGGCG
>NZ_JBDKSX010000051.1:0-7027 GCF_039680435.1 Mizugakiibacter sp.
TGCCGCCGGCGATGGCCTGTTTGGCCAGCGCGCGCGTCCTGAAGAAGCGCGCCGCCCACAGCCAGAGGTCGGCGCGCACCGCACCGACCGGTTCGGCGGCCATCGTTTCAGGCCGTGGCGCCACCCAGCAGCACCCGGTTGACGCGCTGCACGAACGCCGCGGGGTCGTCGAGCTGCGCGCCCGCCGCCACCTGCGCCTGTTCCAGCAGCAGCAGCGCGAGGTCTTCGGCGCGCGCGGCGTCGGTCTCGCCTTCCAGGCGCCGCAGCAGCGCGTGCCGCGGGTTGATCTCGAGGGTCGGCGCGGATGCCGGCACCGCCTGCCCGACCTCGCGCAGCAGGCGCTGCATGTGCGGCGCCAGCTCGTACTCGTCCAGCGCGAGGCAGGCCGGCGACTCGGTCAGGCGCTGGCTGACGCGCACCTCGCGCACGCGTTCGCCGAGGATGTCCTTGAGCTTCTTCAGCAGGCCCTCGGCCTCCCGCTCGGCCTGCTTGCGCGCCTCGGCGTCGGCGCCGGACACGTCGCTGCCGAGCTCGCCCTTGGCCGCGTTGCGCAGCTTCTTGCCGGCGTAGCTGTCGAGGTAGCCGACCATCCACTCGTCGATGCGGTCGTACATCAGCAGCACCTCGATACCCTTGGCGCGCAGCGCCTCGAGCTGCGGGCTGCCCTTGGCCGCGGCGTAGGTGTCGGCGGTGAGGTAGTAGATCGTCTCCTGGCCGGCGGGCATGCGCGCGATGTAGTCGTCCAGCGACACCGTGCGCTCGGCGCCGTCGCTGCGCGTGGAGGCGAAGCGCAGCAGCCTGGCGATGCGCTCGCGGTGGGCGGGATCGTCGGCGACACCCTCCTTCAACGTGTTGCCGAACGCCCCGTAGAACGTCTTGAATTTCTCGGGATCGTCCTTGGCCAGCCGCTCGATCAGGTCGAGCGTGCGCTTGACGCAGGCGGCGCGGATCTGCGCGACCAGGCGGTTGTGCTGCAGCAGCTCGCGGCTGACGTTCAGCGGCAGGTCGTCGGAATCGACCACGCCGCGCACGAAGCGCAGCCACGCCGGCAACAACTGCTCGCTGGCGTCCATGATGAACACGCGGCGGATGTACAGCTTCAGCCCCTTGCGCTCGTCGCGGCCGTTGAACATCGCATCGAACGGCGGCCGCTCCGGCAGGTACAGCAGCAGCGTGTAGCCCTGGCTGCCCTCGACGCGGTTGTGCGTCCACGCCAGCGCGTCGTCGAAACCGTGGCCGAGCGACTTGTAGAACGCCTGGTAGTCCTCGTCCTTCAGCTCGGCCTTGGGCCGCGTCCACAGCGCGGAGGCGTGGTTGACGGTTTCCAGCTCGTCGGCGGGTTTGCCGTCCTTCTGCTTCGGCAGGCGGATCGGAAAGGCGACGTGGTCGGAATACTTGCCGATCAGCTCGCGCAGCTTCCAGCCGTCGAGGAACTCGCCCTCGTCCGCCTTCAGGTGCAGGGTGATCGCAGTGCCGCGCCACGGCTGCTCGACGCTCTCGACGCTGTACTCGCCGCTGCCGGTCGATTCCCAGCGCACGCCCTCCGCCGCGGGCGCGTCGGCGCGGCGGGTGGTCAGCGTCACCTTGTCGGCGACGATGAAGGCGGAATAGAAGCCGACGCCGAACTGGCCGATCAGCTGCGTGTCGCGGCGCGCGTCGCCGGTCAGCGACTCGAGGAACCGGCGCGTGCCCGAGCGGGCGATCGTGCCGATGTTGCCGATCACCTCCTCGCGGCTCATGCCGATGCCGTTGTCGCGCACGGTCAGCGTGCGCGCCTCGGGATCCCAGTGGATCTCGATGCGCAGCTCGGCGTCGTCCTGCGCCAGCTCGGGCCGCGACAGCGCCTCGAAGCGCAGCTTGTCGCAGGCATCGGAGGCGTTGGAGATCAGCTCGCGCAGGAAGATCTCCTTGTGCGAGTACAGCGCGTGGGTGACCAGGTGCAGCACCTGGTCGACTTCGGCTTCGAATTTGCGGGTTTCCGCGGCGGTCGCGTTCATGCGGGTGCTCTCCGGGCCCCGCGCCGCGGATGCGGCGTGGGGGTTCGAGGGTGGATCAGGCGGCGCTGCGCAGCGCGGCGATGCGCTCTTCCAGCGGCGGATGGCTCATGAACAGGCGCGCGAAGCCGCGCGCCAGGCCGCCGGAAATGCCGAACGCCTGGATCGACTTCGGCAGCGTGCTCTCGCCGCGGTTGCCGGCCAGGCGCTCCAGCGCGGCGATCATCGCGCCGCGGCCGGCCAGGCGCGCGCCGCCGGCGTCGGCGCGGAACTCGCGCCAGCGCGAAAACCACATCACGATCATCGAGGCGACCAGGCCGAACACCAGCTCCAGCGCCATCACGATCATGAAGTAGCCGAAGCCCGGGCCGCGCTCCTCGCGGTTGCCGCTGAGCGCGCTGTCGATCACGCGGCCGACCACGCGGGCAAGGAAGATCACGAAGGTGTTCAGCACGCCCTGGATCAGCGTCAGCGTGACCATGTCGCCATTGGCGACGTGGCTGATCTCGTGGCCGAGCACCGCCTCCACTTCCTGGCGGTCCATGCTCTGCAGCAGGCCGCTGCTGACCGCCACCAGCGCGTGGTTCTTGCTCATGCCGGTGGCGAAGGCGTTCATCTCGGGGCCGTCGTAGACCGCCACCTCGGGCATGCCGATGCCGGCGCTGTCGGCGTGGCGGCGCACGGTATCGAGCAGCCAGCGCTCGGCGGCGTTCTGCGGCTCGGCGATGACGCGCGCGCCGGTGCTCATCTTCGCCATCCACTTGGAGATGGCCAGCGAGATGAACGCGCCGCCCATGCCGAACACGGCGGCCATGAGCAGCAGGCCCTGCAGGCTCATGCCGTTGCGGTAGGCCCAGGCGTCCACGCCGAAGATCTTGCAGACGACGCTCAGCAGCAGCAGGACGGCGAGGTTGGTGGCGACGAACAGGACGATGCGTAGCACGGCTGTCTCTCGGGCGGTCATGGAGGAGGGCACGGGGCGTGCCGCCTCCGATTGTTCGGGGCGGAGGGCTCCACTTTCAAGCGTGCCGGCTGGCATGATCGGCGCATGCGCTACCGCGGCCGCTTCGCCCCCTCGCCTACCGGGCCCCTGCATTTCGGCTCGCTGGTCGCCGCGCTGGGCAGCTGGCTGCGCGCGCGCAGCGAGGGCGGCGCCTGGCTGCTGCGCATCGAGGACATCGACCCGCCGCGCGAAGTGCCCGGCGCCGCGGCGGCCATCCTCGAAGCACTGGCCGCGTTCGGCATGACGCCGGACGAGCCGCCGCTGTACCAGAGCACGCGGCTCGGCGCCTACGCCGCCGCCCTCGAGCGCCTGCGCGCCGGCGGCCACGTCTATCCCTGCTGGTGCTCGCGCGCCGAGGTGGCCGCGCGCGGCGGACTGCATCGCGGCCCGTGCGCGGTGCCGCCCGACCCGGCGCGCGAACCGGCGTGGCGGCTGCGCGTCGGCGACGCCGTGGTGGCGTTCGAGGACCGCCTGCAGGGGCCGCAGCGGCAGGCGCTGGCCGAGGCCGCCGGCGACTTCGTGGTCAGGCGCGTCGAGGGCCTGTACGCCTACCAGCTCGCGGTCGCGGTGGACGACGCCGCGCAGGGCATCACCGAGGTCGTGCGCGGCGCCGACCTGCTGGATTCCACGCCGCGCCAGATCCACCTGCAGCGCCTGCTCGGCCTGCCGACGCCGGCTTACCTGCACCTGCCGCTGGCGCTGGACGCCGAGGGCCGCAAGCTGTCCAAGTCCGAGGGCGCGCTCGCCGTGGAGCCGGGCGATCCCGTGCCCGCGCTGCGCGCGGCGCTGGGCTTCCTCGGCTTCGGCGAGGCCGCCGGCGCGAGCGGCGTCGCCGCCATGCTGGCCGCGGCGGTGCGCGATTTCGACCTCGCCCGCCTGCCGCACGCGCGGGCGCTGCCGGCGCCGCACGGGGCGGCGCTGCCCGCCTGCGTCCCCTTCGCCTGAGCGCGCTGGCGACGCAATCGAATGCGCGTGGCCGCGCAGGCTCCCTCTGCTCGCACTTTCCGTGGCCTCGCCTAGAATGCGGACAGGCTCGACATGGAGGGCGGCAGATGAGGCAGCGTATCGCGCTGGTCACTGGCGGCTGCGGCGGCATCGGCACGGCGATCGTGAGGAAGCTGGCGCGGCTCGGCCATCGCGTCGCCACCAATTACCGCGACGAGGCGCGCGCGCTGGCCTGGCAGGCACGCATGCGCGGCGAGGGCATCGAAGCGACGATCGCGGCCGGCGACGTCGCCGATCCGCTGGCGTCGGAAGCCATGGTGCGCGCGGTCGAGCGCGAGCTGGGCCCGATCGACATCCTGATCAACAACGCCGGCATCACCCGCGACGCCACCTTCCACAAAATGAGCTACCAGCAGTGGACCGAGGTGGTGAACACCAACCTCAATGCCTGCTTCAACGTCACCCGCCCGGTCATCGAGGGCATGCGCGAGCGGCGCTGGGGGCGCATCGTGCAGATCAGCTCGATCAACGGCCAGAAGGGCCAGTACGGCCAGGCCAACTACGCCGCGGCCAAGGCCGGCATGCACGGCTTCACCATCTCGCTGGCGCAGGAAAACGCGCGGCTCGGCATCACCGTCAACACCGTATCGCCCGGCTACGTCGCCACCGACATGGTGATGGCCGTGCCAGAGGAAGTGCGCGCCAAGATCGTCGCGCAGATCCCGATGGGGCGGCTCGGCGAGCCGGACGAGATCGCGCACGCGGTCGCCTTCTTCACCGGCGAGGAAGCGGGCTGGGTCACCGGAGCGAACCTCGCCATCAACGGCGGGCACTACATGGGGTGGTGAGGCGCGCCTGCCTCGGCCTTGGGCGACGGATAGCGCCTTTCATCGGGATTCGACGCCTCCGCTCCGAACCGTTCGCGCCGCATCGAGCGGCGCGAACGGGGCCAGCGCCGTACGCTTCGACTTCGACAGCGCTTTCGTGAACTGGGCGGTGCCGGTTTCGAACTGGTGCGCCGCCGCACCCCGTGCTAGTTTTGCCGCATGGCACAACCGCGCGTCATCAAGAAGTATCCCAACCGGCGGCTGTACGACACCGAGATCTCCAGCTACATCACGCTGGAGGAGGTGCGGCAGTTGGTGCTGGACGGCGAGGAATTCGAGGTGCGCGATGCCAAGACCGGCGAGGAGCTGACGCGCTCGGTGCTGCTGCAGATCATCGCCGAGCACGAGGAGCGCGGCCAGCCGATGTTCTCCACCCGGCTGCTGTCGCAGATCATCCGCTTCTACGGCGATTCGCTGCAGGGCTTCATGGGCCCGTACCTGGAGAAGAGCCTGCAGGTGTTCCTCGACCAGCAGCAGCAGTTCCGCACGCAGTTGAACAGCCTGATGGGACAGACGCCCTGGTCGATGCTCAACGAGCTGACCGAGCGCAATCTCGACGCCTGGAAGTCGCTGCAGCGCGGCTTCCTCGAGGCCGCCACCAGCCAGGCGGCTCCGGGCAAGGACACCAAGAAGCCCCGTTGAGGGCAGCGACGCGGGTCGCCGTCCCCGCGCGCGAGCGGGAATGCTGGCCGTCGTTCCGAGGGATGTCCGGCCCCGCGGGCAGGACGTCGAACGGCCGCCCGATCCGCCACGAACCCGTTTGACAGGCTACGCACCCGCTCCTACCATGCGCGCCGTTTGTTGCGGCGCACCATGTATTGCCGCGCCGCATCGCTGCAGGAGCCTTCCCGCATGACTACCCGCATCGCCGTCGTCACCGGCGGCATCGGCGGCCTCGGCAGCGAAATCTGCCGCTTCCTCGCCCGCGCCGGCCGCCGCGTGATCGCCGCCGACCTCGGCGCGCGCGCCGAGCGCATCGACGCCTTCCGCGCCGAGATGGCCGAGTTCGACGGCCGCATCGACTTTGAACCGGTCGACGTGGCCGACTTCAACAGTTGCGCCGAACTGGTGCGTCGCGTCGAGGCGACGCACGGTGGCGTCGACATCCTGGTCAACGCCGCCGGCATCACCCGCGACGCCTCGCTGCGCAAGATGGCGCCCGAGCAGTGGCACGCGCTGATGCGGGTCAACCTCGACGGCGTCTACAACATGAGCCGCCAGGTGATCGACGGCATGACCGCGCGCGGCTTCGGCCGCATCGTCAACATCAGCTCGGTGAACGGCCAGACCGGCCAGTTCGGCCAGACCAACTACGCCGCGGCCAAGGCCGGCATGCACGGCTTCAGCATGGCGCTGGCGCGCGAGGTGGCGAGGAAAGGCGTGACCGTCAACAGCGTCTCGCCCGGCTACTGCCGCACGGCGATGGTGATGGCGGTGCCCGAGGACATCCGCGCCGGCATCGTCGCGCAGATCCCGGTCGGCCGCCTCGGCGAACCCAGCGACATCGCGCGCACCGTCGAATTCCTCACCGCCGACGACGCCGGCTTCATCACCGGCGCCAACATCCCGGTGAACGGCGGCTACTTCATGAGCTTCTGAGCGAAGCGCCGGCACCCGTTTCGGGTAGGGCGGAAGCCGCAACGCGGCTGCCGCCGTCCACCGCGAACGCGGTCCCGAGGCGAGGCGCCGCGGCGCTGCGAATCCGCCTTACGCGGACTGCGCGCCGTCGAGGGCGTCGAGGCGCGCGCGCAGCACGTCCAGCCCGAGCTCGGCGGCGCCGCCCGGCGACACGCGCGCGGCCAGGCTTGCCTCCGGCGTACGTCCCTGCCCCGCCTGCTGCGCGGTTTCCGCTGCGCGACGGTAGGCCTCGCGGAACGGCACGCCGGCCGCGGCCTGCTCGATCGCCGCGTCGGTGGCGTACATCGCCGGCTCGATCGCCGCGCGCATCGCGCCCTCGTTCCAGCGCATGCGCGCCAGCAGGTCCGCCAGCAGCTCGAGCGCGCCGAGGCCGTGGCGGAAGCCGTGGAACAGCGAGCCCTTGCTCGGCTGCAGGTCGCGCTGGTAGCCGCTCGGCAGCGACAGCAGCGACTCGATCTCGACGCGCGCCGCCGCTACGCTGGCGTAGCTCGCGCGCATCAACTCGATCACGTCGGGATTGCGCTTGTTCGGCATGATCGAGCTGCCGGTGGTGTACTGCG
>NZ_JBDKSX010000052.1:0-4724 GCF_039680435.1 Mizugakiibacter sp.
TTCCAGGATCGCGCGCGCGGCGCGCCGGCCGAGTTTGTCCGAGGGCGGGCGGAAGCGCGCGCCCAGCGGGAACACGATGCGGCGCGCCAGCCACGCCGCCGGCCGCGACGGCAGGTTGTCGAGCACGCCGCGCAGCGCTTCCTGCACGCGGTACAGGCACAGCGCGACACCCCAGCGCGCGAGGTCGTAGTTGGAGGCGATCTTCGGCTCGTCGTGGTAGCGCTTCAGCGCGGCCGAGGCGAGGTAGAGGTACGCCAGCGCGTCGGCGAGGCGGCCGGACAGCTTCTCGCGCCGCTTCAGCGCGCCGCCCAGCGTGCCCATCGCCAGGTCGGAGACGAACGCGAACGCCGAGGACAGGCGCGTGAGGTGCTGGTAGAAGCGGCCGAGATCCGGCGTCGCCGGCTTCGGCGCCAACCGGCTGCCGGTCAGTCCCAGCAGCCAGGCGCGCAGCGCGCGGGTGAACACGAAACCGACGTGGCCGAAGATCGCGCGGTCGAAGCGCTTGAGGTCGCGCGCGGCGACCGCCTCGATCTCGTGCTGCACGAACGGATGGCAGCGGATCGCGCCCTGGCCGTAGACGATCATCGAACGGGTGAGGATGTTGGCGCCCTCGACGGTGATGCCGATCGGCACCGCCATCCACATGCGCGACAGGCTGTTGCGCGGGCCGCGCTGGATCGCCGCGCCGGCGCGGATGTCCATCGCGTCCGACACCACCTGGCGCATGCCTTCGGTGAGGTAGGCCTTGGCGATCGAGCCCAGCACCGCCGGCTTCTCGCCGGCGTCCAGCGCGCCGCAGGTCAGCGTGCGCGTCGCGCTCATCAGGTAGGTCAGGCCGGCGATGCGCGCCAGCGGCTCCTCGATGCCTTCGAAGCGGCCGATCGGCGTGTCGAACTGCTCGCGCACGGTGGCGTAGGCCCCGCAGATGCGCGTCGACATCTGTGCCGCGCCGACGGCCAGCGCCGGCAGCGAGATCGAGCGGCCGGCGGCCAGCGATTCCATCAGCATGCGCCAGCCGTGGCCGATGCCGCTCCTCTCGCCGATGATCGCGTCCAGCGGCACGAACACGTCGCGGCCGACGATCGGCCCGTTCTGGAACGGCACGCCCATCGGGTCGTGGCGCTGGCCGATCTCGATGCCCGGCAGGTCGTGCGGGATCAGCGCGCAGGTGATGCCGAGATCCTCCTTGTCGCCGAGCAGGCCGTGCGGGTCCTTCATGCGGAAGGCGAGGCCGATCAGCGTCGCCACCGGCGCCAGCGTGATGTAGCGCTTGTGCCAGTTGAGGCGGATGCCGAGCACCTGCCGGCCTTCCCATTCGCCGCGCTCGACCACGCCCTCGGACTGCGTGGCGGCGGCGTCGGAGCCCGCCTCGGGACCGGTCAGCGCGAAGCAGGGGATTTCCTCGCCGCGGGCGAGGCGCGGCAGGTAGCGATCCTTCTGCGCCTCGGTGCCGTAGTGCAGCAGCAGTTCGGCCGGGCCCAGCGAGTTCGGCACCATCACCGTGACCGCGGCGGTGATCGAGCGGCTGGCGATGCGCGTGACCACGCGCGAGTGGCCGATCTCGGAGAACTCCAGCCCGCCGTAGCGCTGCGGGACGATCATGCCGAAGAAGCGCTCGCGCTTGAGCAGTTCCCACACGTCGGCGGGCAGGTCGCGGTCCTGCTCGACCTGCCAGTCGTCGAGGCGGCGGCACAGCTCCGCCACCGGGCCGTCCAGGAACGCCTGCTCGCGCTCGCCGAGCGGCTTGCAGCGGAAATCCAGCAGCTTCTGCCAGCGCGGCGCGCCGGAGAACAGCTCGGCGTCCCACCACACCGTGCCGGCCTCCAGCGCGATGCGCTCGGTCTCGCCGAGCCGCGGCAGCACGCGCGCCATCAGCTTCATCAGCATGCCGGACACCAGCACGCGGCGCAGCGGTGCGAAGCCGGCCAGCAGGGCGACGGCCAGGAACGCGACGGCGGTGGCGTGGAACAGCAGCGGCGAGGCGACGCCGCGCTCCAGCCAGGTCAGCAGCAGTACGCCGGCCGCGACCACCCAGGCGGCGTAGCCGCGGCCGAGGAAGCCGAGCGCGAGCAGGGCGACGAGCGCGAGGACGATACCGGTGAAGAGCAGCATGGTTCCTCTCCTTGGCGCGGGGGCCGCCCCATTGTGCCCGGCCGCGATGGATGCCGCACCGGCCGTGCGGTTCCGGTTACACTGGCGGCGCAATCAGCGCATGGATTCCGCCGGCGCGGCGTCGCCGGTCACGCGTCCGCGGCCGCGCGGGCGCCCGATTCGCGTCGTGCCCATGAAAGACAAGCACGAGATCGTCAGCAACTGGCTGCCGCGCTACACCGGCACGCCGCCGGAAGGCTTCGGCCAGCACGTCCTGCTCACCAACTTCGGCAACTACGTCGAGCTGTTCGCGCAATGGCACGACGTCGAGGTGCGCGGCCGCGACCGGCCGATGCCGAACGCGACCGCCGACGGCATCACCATGATCCACTACGGCATGGGCAGCCCCAATGCCGCCACGGTGATGGACCTGCTCGGCGCGGTCGCGCCGAAGGCCTGCCTGTTCCTCGGCAAGTGCGGCGGCCTGAAGAGGAAGAACAAGCTCGGCGACCTGATCCTGCCGATCGCCGCGATCCGCGGCGAAGGCACCAGCAACGACTACCTGCCGCCGGAAGTGCCGGCGTTGCCCGCGTTCCAGCTGCAGCGCGCGGTTTCGACCATGATCCGCGACCTCGGCCACGACTACTGGACCGGCACGGTGTTCACCACCAATCGCCGCGTGTGGGAGCACGACGAGGCGTTCAAGGACTACCTGCGGCGCACGCGCTGCATGGCGATCGACATGGAGACCGCGACGATCTTCGCCGCCGGCTTCGCCAACGAGATCCCGTGCGGCGCGCTGCTGCTGGTGTCCGACCAGCCGATGATCCCGGAAGGCGTCAAGACCGAGGCCAGCGACCGCGAGGTCACCACGCATTTCGTCGAGGCGCACATCAAGATCGGCATCGAAGCGCTGAAGCTGGTGCGCCGGCGCGGGCGCAGCGTCAAGCACCTGCGCTTCGAGGAGGATCTCGAGGCGGATTGACCGGGAATGCAGCAGGCCGCCGTCGCCGCGCGCGCGGCGGCGGACGGCGCGACAGGGGGAAGGGGACATGAAGCGATGGTTCACGACGGCCGCGCTTGGCGCCGTCATCGCCGGCTGCGCCAGCGCGCCGCCGCAGGATCTCGGCACCGTGATCGATGCCGATGCGGCAACGGTGAACGCCTGCCGCTACCTCGGTGAAGTGAGCGGCACGCCGCGCTGGACCGGCGGCGCGGCCTCGCTTGCCGACCAGCACGCCCGCCAGCAAGCGCGCGCGCAGGCCGCCAGGCTCAGCGCCACCCACATCGTCTGGACCGGCGTCTACAACACTTCGACACTTTCGGTGCGCGGCAAGGCGTACCGTTGTCCCGACTGATTCAGGGCGGCGTTGCCCGCGGAGTGCGTTGGGTTTCGCTCCCCTCAACGCAACCTACGCGGACCGCATTCCCTGAGTGCCGCTCGGGTCGCAGGGTGGGATTGGGCCCGCCTCACCCATGGCGGGGCGATGCGAGGGTGGGCTGAAGCCCACCCTACGCGATTACCCGTTTATGCTTTTCCCGAGTCCCGAGTCCCGAGTCCCGAGTCCCGAGTCCCGAGTCCCGAGTCCCGCTCAGTAGCGCGGCACCGAAGGATCGATCTGCACCGACCACGCGTCGATGCCGCCCTCGACGTTGTAGACCTCGTCGAAGCCGTGCGCGGCGAAGCGCTCGGCGATGGCGCGGCTGGAGTTGCCGTGGTGGCAGATGAACGCCAGCGCGGTGTCCTTGGGCAGCGCGGCCAGCGCGTCGTAGCCTTCCTCTTCGAGGATGCGCACGCCGGCGGCCGGGAACGGCGCGATCGCGCGCGCCGGCGCCGGGCGCACGTCGACCAGGGTGATGCTGCGCGCGTTCAGGCGGCGCTGCAGCTCGGCGACCTCCATCGGCTTCACGCCGCCGGCGCCGGGGAAGCTGAGCGACAGGCCGGCGCCCTGCATCGTCTCCACCCAGTCGATCTTGATGCCGCGCGCGCGCTGCGCGCTGCCCGGGTCGAAGTGCACCTCGATGCCGTTGGCGACCGCCACGATGTCGTGTTCCCCGGCCGGCGCGAGCTGGAAGCCGGCGCTGTGGTCGGGGCCGATCTCGAGGTGCAGCGCCAGGCCGCCCGCATCGGCCACGCCGGCGCGGATCGCCGCGGCGGCCGCGTCGGTGATGATGATCTCCGGCGGCGTGCGGTCCGGCGCGGCCGCGCCGAACAGCGCGTGCAGCTCGCCGCTGGCGTACATCGCGCGCACGATGTCGGCGCCGCCGACCAGCTCGCCCCCGACGTACAGTTGCGGGATCGTCGGCCAGTTGCCGAATACCTTGATGCCCTCGCGCAGCTCCGGGTCGGCCAGCACGTCGACCGTGTGGTATTCCGGCAGCACCTCGTTCAGCACGTTGGCGGCGGCGGCGGAGAAGCCGCACTGCGGCTGGAAGCGCGTGCCCTTCATGAACAGCACGACCTGGTGGTCCTTGAGCAGCGTCTCGATGCGGGCGCGGGTGGCGGAGTCGAGGGACATGGCGGCATCCGGGGAAGGGAAGCCGCCATTCTACCGCGCGCCCGGCGCCGCCGGCCGCGCCGGGCGCGCCTTCGCGCCGCCGGCGCCCGGTCAGCGCGGCCGGGCGAGCGCCGC
>NZ_JBDKSX010000053.1:0-11921 GCF_039680435.1 Mizugakiibacter sp.
CCTTGCGGTCGGCCGGGATCGCCACCGCGCTGGCCGCTTCCAGCACCTGCTCGAGGTCGCCGGCGGTGACCTCGCGGTCGCGGATCGCCGCGGTGCCGTGCGAGTTCTTGGTCTCGAGATGGCTGCCGGAGATCGAGGCGTACACCGAGCGGATGTCGCAGCCGGCCATCAGCTCGGCTTCCTCCACCGCGCGCTGGATCGAGTGCACCGTGGATTCGATGTCGACCACCACGCCGCGCTTCAGCCCGCGCGAGACGTGCGAGCCGATGCCGATCACCTCGACCGGTTCGCCGGGCGCGTACTCGCCGACGATCGCCACCACCTTCGAGGTGCCGATGTCGAGCCCCACCACCAACTGCTTTTCGTTCTTGCGGTTCATGCTCAGACGTTCCCGGTAGGAGCGGCGGGCTTGGCCGGCGCGGCCGCAGGCAGCGGCGGCCACTTCACGGAAAAGCCGTTGGTGTAGCGCAGATCGGCGTAGTCGAAACCGCCGCTGCGCCCGGCCATCAGCTTCGGATACACGTCGAGAAAGCGCTGCATGCGCTCCTGCGGGTGGTCGCGACCGATCACCACCACCGCGCCGTCGGACAGCGTCAGGCTCCAGCTGCCGCGCTCGGACAGCTCGACCGCGGCAACGCGCATGCCGTCGGCGCCGAATGCCTTCTGCACCTGCATGTAGAACGTCACCACGTCGGCCAGGCGGTCGTCCGGCCCGGACAGCTTCGGCAGGCCATCCACCGCGTCCGCGCCGGGAGCGCCGAACACGCGGCCGTCGCGGCCGATCAGCCGGCCCTGGCCCCAGTGCGCGAACGGCTGCAACTCGTACACGCGCAGCACCAGGGTGTCCGGCCAGCGCTTGCGCGCCTCGACGCGCTGCACCCACGGCAGCGCCGCGACCGCCTTCTGCGCGCCGCCGAGATCCAGCGCGAAGAAGCCGGCGCCGAGCAGCGGCGTGACCGCGGCGCGGATCTGCTCCGCGCCGACGCGCTGGAACTCGGCCTCCACCTTGAGGTAGCGCACCGGCCAGCGGCCGGCCGCGAACCAGCCTTCGAGCACGCCGACGATCGGCAGCGCGACCAGGGTCAGCGCGATGCCCCAGGCGACGAGGCGGATGGCGAGCGCGCCCCTCATGCGCCCTCCCGGAACGAGGTCTCGAGGATGCGCCAGCACAGCGCTTCGAAGTCGATGCCGGCCGCGCGCGCGGCCTTCGGCACCAGCGAATGGCCGGTCATGCCGGGCGTGGTGTTCACCTCGAGCAGGAAGCAGCGGCCGGCGCGGTCGCGCATCACGTCGACACGGCCCCAGCCGGCCGCGCCGGCGGCCTGGAATGCGCGCAGCGCCAGCGCGCGCAGCTCGGTCTCGGCCGCGCCGTCGAGGCCGGGGCAGATATATTGCGTGTCCTCGGCGACGTACTTGGCGTGGTAGTCGTAGAAGCCGCCCTTCGGCACGATGCGGATCGACGGCAGCGCCTCGCCGTCGAGGATGCCGACGGTCAGCTCGTCGCCCTCGATCAACTGCTCGACCAGCAATTCGCCGTCGTAGCGCGCGGCGAGTTCGACCGCCGCCGGCAGGTCGGCCTCGCCCTGCACGCGCGAGATGCCGACGCTGGAGCCCTCGTGCGAGGGCTTGACGATCGCCGGCAGGCCGACCGCGGCGATCGCCGCGCGAATGTCCTCGCCGCGGCGGAAGGCGACGAACTTCGGCGTCGGCAGGCCGGCGGCGATCCACACCTGCTTGGTGCGCACCTTGTCCATGGTCAGCGCCGAGCCGAGCACGCCCGAGCCGGTGTAGGGCACGCCGAGCGACTGCAGCGCGCCCTGCAGCACGCCGTCCTCGCCGCCGCGGCCGTGCAGGATGTTGAACACGCGCGCGAAGTGGCCGGCGCGCAACGCGTCCAACAGCGCCGGGATGCCGTCGACGGCGTGCGCGTCGACGCCGCGCGCCTGCAGCGCGGCCAGCACGTTGCGGCCGGAGTCCAGCGACACCTCGCGTTCGGCGGAACTGCCGCCCATCGCCACGGCGACGCGGCCGAACTGTCGGGGGTCGGTGATGCGCATGCTCATGCCTTGTTCGCCTTCAGGTTTCCCAGCGCCGCCAGCTCCACCGCCGCGGCGCCGATGTCGCCGGCGCCCATCAGCAGCAGCAGGTCGCCGTCGCGCAGCAGTGCGGGCAGCGCGTTCTTCAGTTCGCGCGGATGCTCGACCAGCACCGGATCGACCTTGCCGCGCGCGCGCACCGCGCGCGCCAGCGCGCGGCCGTCGGCGTTGGCGATCGGCGCCTCGCCGGCCGGGTAGACCTCGGTCAGCACCAGCACGTCGACGCCGCTCAGCACGTTGGCGAAGTCGTCCAGCAGGTCGCGCGTGCGCGTGAAACGGTGCGGCTGGAACGCGACCACCAGGCGGCGCTCCGGCCAGCCGCCGCGCGCCGCCGCGAACACGGCGGCGAGTTCGCTGGGATGGTGGCCGTAGTCATCCACCAGCAGCGCGCGACCGTGCTCGAGCGCCAGCTCGCCGCGCTGCTGGAAGCGCCGGCCGACGCCCTGGAACTGCGCCAGCGCGCGCGCGATCGCATCGGCGTCGACGCCGAGCTGCCAGCCGACCGCGGCGGCGGCCAGCGCGTTCAGCACGTTGTGCCGGCCGGGCAGGTTCAGCGTCACCGGCTGCGCGACGTCGCGCCCCGGCAGGTGCAGGTCGAACAGCATGCGGCCGCCGTCCTGGCGCACGCCGCTGGCGCGCACGTCGGCATCGGCATGGTCGATGGCATAGGTGATCGTGCTGCGCGTCGTGGTGCGCGCCAGTTCCGCCACCTCGGGGTCGTCGACGCACAGCACCGCCACGCCGTAGAACGGCAGGCGATGCAGGAAATCGGCGAACGCCTTCTTCACCTTGCCGAAATCGCCGTCGTAGTTCTCGAGGTGGTCGGCGTCGATGTTGGTGACGATCGCGACCACCGGCGACAGCATCAGGAACGAGCCGTCGGATTCGTCCGCTTCGGCGACCAGGTATTCGCCGCTGCCGAGCCGCGCGTGGGTGCCGGCCGAGGTGAGCTGGCCGCCGATCACGAAGGTGGGATCGAGGCCGGCCTCGGCGAGCACGCTCGCGGTCAGGCTGGTGGTGGTGGTCTTGCCGTGCGTGCCGGCGACGGCGATGCCGCGGCGGAAGCGCATCAGCTCGCCGAGCATCTCCGCGCGCGGCACCACCGGGATGCGCGCGGCGCGCGCGGCGGCCAGCTCGGGGTTGTCGGCGCGGATCGCGCTGGAGACGACCACCACGTCGGCGCCCTCGACGTTCTCGGCCGCGTGGCCGCGGTGCACGGTCACGCCCTGCGCGGCGAGCCGCGCGGTGACCGCCGAGCCGGCGCGGTCGGAGCCGGACACGGCATAGCCGAGGTTGTGCAGCACTTCGGCGATGCCGCTCATGCCGGCGCCGCCGATGCCGATGAAGTGCACGCGGCGGAACGCGTACATGATGTCGTCGTGGGCGCGGAGCCGGCGCGGGGTCATGCGGCCGCCTCCATGCACGCCGCGGCGATCGTCGCCGCGGCTTCCGGCTTGGCCAGCGTGCGCGCCGCCTGCGCCATCGCCAGCAGGCGCGCGCGGTCGGCAAGCAGGCCGTCGAACTGCGCGGCGAGACGTGCGGCGTCCAGCTCGCGCTCCTGGATCATCAGCGCCGCACCCACCGCGACCATCGCCTCGGCGTTGCGCGTCTGGTGGTCGTCGACCGCGTGCGGGAACGGCACCAGCACCGCAGCGAGCCCGGCCGCGGCGAGCTCGGCGAGGGTCAGGGCGCCGGCGCGGCACGCGGCGAGGTCGGCCCAGGCGTAGGCCGCGGCCATGTCGTCGATGAACGGCTCGACGCGCGCCTCGACGCCGGCCGCGGCGTAGGCGGCGCGGGTTTCCTCGACGCCGCGCGCGCCGCACTGGTGCAGCACCTCGGGGCGGCGCTCGCGCGGCAGCCGCGCCAGCGCTTCCGGCACGCGCAGGTTCAGCGCGCGCGCACCCTGGCTGCCGCCCAGCACCAGCAGGCGCGCGCGTCCGGCGCGCTGCGCCATGCGCGCTGCCGGCGCCGGCAGCGCGGCGATCGCGGCGCGCACGGGATTGCCCACCCATGCGGCCTCGTTGGCCGCCGGGAACGCATCGGCGAAGCCGGCCAGCACGCGCCGCGCCAGCTTCGCCAGCACCTTGTTGGTGAAACCGGGCACGCGGTTCTGCTCGTGGATCAGCAGCGGACGGCCGGTCAGCCACGCGGCGACGCCGCCGGGCCCGGCCACGTAGCCGCCCATCGACAGCACCGCGCGCGGGCGCACGCGGCGCAGCGCCGCCAGCGAGGCGACCAGCGCGCGCGCCAGCATCCACGGCGCCTGCAGGCGCGCGCGCCAACCCTTGCCGCGCAGGCCGGCCACCGGGACGATCTCCAGCGGGATGTCGCGCGCCGGCACCAGCTTCGTCTCCAGGCCGCCGGCCGCGCCCAGCCATGCCACCGGCACGCCGCGCGCGCGCAGCGCTTCGGCCACGGCGAGGCCGGGGAAGATGTGGCCGCCGGTGCCGCCGGCCATGATCAGCACGGGCGCGTCCGCCTTCATGCGCCCGCCTCCTCGGCCAGCGTCGGCGCCGCGACGCGCGCCGCCATGCGCCGCGTGTCCTCGGCGCGGGTGATTTCGTAGCCGGCGCGCAGCAGCACGCCGGCCATCACGCAGGTCATCAGCACGCTGGAACCGCCGGAGCTGATCAGCGGCAGCGTCAGGCCCTTGGTCGGCAGCACGCCGAGGTTGACGCCGACCGACACCAGCGCCTGCAGGCCCAGCGTCAGCGACAGCCCGAACGCGACGTAGCCGGCGAAGCGCTGGCCCAGCTCGACGCCCTTCAGGCCCAGCCACAGGCCGCGGCCGACCAGCAGCGCGAACAGGCCCAGCACCAGCACGATGCCGGCGAGGCCGAGCTCCTCGGCGATCACCGCGAGGATGAAGTCGGTGTGCGCCTCGGGCAGGTAGAACAGCTTCTGCACCGAGCCGCCGAGGCCGACGCCGAACCACTCGCCGCGGCCGATGGCGATCAGCGCCTGGGTCAACTGGAAGCCGTCGTTGAACGGATCCTTCCACGGATCGAGGAACGAGGTGAGGCGCTTGATGCGGTAGTCCTCGGTCAGCGCCGCCCACGCCAGCGCCGGCGCCAGCGGCGCGCCGAGCAGCACCAGGTTGCGCATGCGCGCGCCACCCAGCCAGATCATGCCGACGCTGACGCTGACGATCAGCGCCGCCGAACCGAAGTCCGGCTGCGCCAGCAGCAGCAGCAGCACCAGCCCGGCCACGCCGACCGGCTTGACGACGCCGAACAGCTTGCGCTCGACGCCGTCGCGGTGGCGCACCAGGTAGCTCGCCATGTACACCACCACCACCAGCTTCACCGCCTCGACCGGCTGGAAGCCGATCACCAGCAGGTTGATCCAGCGGCGCGCGCCGTTGATGCGCATGCCGATGCCGGGCAGGAACACCAGCAGCAGCGCGATGAAGGCGAGCAGCATCAGCAGGAATGCGTGCTTCTCGAGCAGCTTCAGCTCGGTGCGCGCGGCGATCGCCGCCAGCACGCTGCCGAAGCCGAGGAACATCAGGTGCTTCTTCAGGTAATAGAACGCGCCGATGTGCTCGCCGTCGGCGACCGCGATCGAACTGGACGCCACCATCACGATGCCGAGGCAAGCCAGCCCGAGCGCGGCGAGCAGCAGCCACGCGTCCCAGCGCCCCTGCGGGCCCTGGCGGCGAATCGCCTGCGTCTGGCGCAACCAGTCGAACATCACCGCACCTTCAAGGTCGCCAAACCGACCAGCACCAGCACCACGCTGATGATCCAGAAGCGCACGATCACGCGCGGCTCGGGCCAGCCCTTCAGTTCGAAGTGGTGGTGGATCGGCGCCATGCGGAACAGCCGCTTGCCGGTCAGCTTGAAGCTGGCCACCTGCAGCATCACCGAGGCGGTCTCCATCACGAACACGCCGCCCATCACCAGCAACACGATCTCCTGGCGCACGATCACCGCGATGCAGCCGAGCGCGGCGCCGATCGCCAGCGCGCCGACGTCGCCCATGAACACCTGCGCCGGATAGGCGTTGAACCACAGGAAGCCGAGCCCGGCGCCGGCCAGCGCGGCGCAGAAGATCGCGAGCTCGCCCGCGCCCGGGATCGCCGGGATGCCGAGGTACTGCGAGAACACCGCGTTGCCGGCGAGGTAGGCGAACACGCCCAGCGCGGCGGCGACCAGCACCGCGGGCATGATCGCCAGGCCGTCGAGGCCGTCGGTCAGGTTCACCGCGTTGGAGAAGCCGACCACGATGAAGTAGCCGACCACCACCGACAGCGCGCCGAGCGGGATCGCCACGTGCTTGAACAGCGGCACGTACAGCTCGGTGGCGGCGGAGGTGTCGGCGGTCAGGAACAGGAACAGCGCGGCGCCGAGGCCGAACACGGACTGCCAGAAATACTTCCAGCGCGCCGGCAGGCCGCGGCTGTCCTTCAGCACCAGCTTCTTGTAGTCGTCGTAGAAGCCGATCGCGCCGAACGCCAGCGTGATGCCGAGCACGATCCACACGTAGCGGTTGCCGAGATCCGCCCATAGCAGCGTGGCGACCGCGATCGAAGCGAGGATCAGCGCGCCGCCCATGGTCGGCGTGCCGGCCTTGCTGAGGTGCGACTGCGGGCCGTCCTTGCGGATCACCTGCCCGGCCTTGATCGCGGCCAGCTTGCGGATCAGCCCGGGGCCGAGCAGCAGCGAGATCGCCAGCGCGGTCAGCGCGCTCATGATCGAGCGGAAAGTGATGTACTGGAACAGGTGGAAGGCGTTGACGTACGCCTTCAGCCATTCCGCCAGTTCAAGCAGCATGCCGTTCCCCTCCCCCGTCGTGCCCCAGCAGCGCGGCGACCACCCGGTCCATTGCCGACGAGCGCGAACCTTTCACCAGGCAGACCACGCCCGGTTTCAGCGCGACGCGCAACGCGGCGATCAGCGCCGTCTGGTCGGCGAAATGCTCGGCGCCTGCGCCGAACGCCTCCGCGGCGGCGCGGCTCAACCGGCCCACCGCGTACAGCCGCACGATGCCGCTGCGCCTGGCGAGCGTGCCGATCTCGGCATGCAGGCGTTCGGCCTCGGGGCCGAGCTCGGCCATGTCGCCCAGCACCAGCCATGGCCGGCCGGCCTCCAGCGCCAGCGTGGCGATCGCCGCCGCGGTGGAACCGGGGTTGGCGTTGTAGCTGTCGTCGATCAGCGTCCAGCCGGCACGGGTGACGTGGCGCAGCAGGCGCCCGGCCACGGTCGGCGCCTGTTCCAAGCCCTCGCGGATCGTCGCCAGCGGCACGCCGAGCGCGCAGGCGATCGACGCCGCGGCCAGGGCGTTCATCACGTTGTGGCGGCCGGCCAGCGGCAGCATCACCTCGGTCGCGCCCTGCGGCGTGTTCAGCACGAAGTCGCTGGTCGCGCCCAGCGCGCGGATCTCGGCACCGACGTCCGCCGCATGGTCCAGCCCGAAGCGCAGCACATGGCGCGTCCCGGCGAGGCCGGCGAAGAAGCCGGCGAAGGCGTCGTCGGCATTGATCACGGCGATGCCGTCGCCGGGCAGCGCCTGGTAGAGCGCGCCCTTGGTCCCGGCCACGCCTTCCAGACTGCCCATGCGCTCAAGGTGCGCCGGCGCGATGTTGTTGACGAGGCCGATTTCGGGCCGCGCGATGGCGGCCAGGTAGGCGATGTCGCCGGGCTTGCCGGCCCCCATCTCCAGCACCGCGTACTCGGCGTCCTCGGGCATCTCCAGCAGGGTCAGCGGCAGGCCGATCTCGTTGTTGAAGTTGCCGGCATTGACGTGGGTGCGGCCGTGGCGGGCCAGGATCGAGGCGGTCAGCGTCTTCACCGTGGTCTTGCCGTTGGAGCCGGTGATGCCGATCACGCGCGCGCGCCGCTGCGCGCGCACCGCGCTGGCGAGGTCGCCCAGCGCCAGCAGCGTGTCGGCCACCAGCACCTGCGGGATCGGTGCGTCCACCTTGCGCGCCACCAGCGCGGCGGCCGCGCCGTGCGCCGCCGCCGCGGCGACGAAGTCGTGTCCGTCCTGGCGCTCGCCCTGCAGCGCGACGAACAGCTCGCCGCCGCCCAGCTTGCGCGTGTCGGTGCAGACGCCGCGCACCGGCGCGTCCGCGCCGTGCAGGCTGCCGCGCGTCCACAGGGCGATCTCGGACAGCCGCAGGTTCAGCATGCGCGCGCCTCCAGTGCCCGTTCCGCTTCGGCGAGGTCGTCGAACGGCCGCCGGGTGCCGGCGACTTCCTGGTAGGTCTCGTGGCCCTTGCCCGCGATCAGCACGATGTCGCCGGCGTGCGCTTCGCGCACCGCGCGCGCGATCGCCGCGGCGCGGTCGCGCTCGACCACGGCGCGCTGCGGCGCGGCGAAGCCGGCCAGTACCTGCGCCACGATCGCATCGCCGTCCTCGCCGCGCGGGTTGTCGTCGGTGACGATCGCCGCGTCCGCGAGCCGCTCGGCGATCGCGCCCATCTGCGGGCGCTTGCCCTGGTCGCGCTCGCCGCCGCAGCCGAACACGCAAAGCAGCCGGCCGGCGCAGTGCGCGCGCAGCGTGGTCAGCGCCTGCTCCAGCGCGTCGGGCGTGTGCGCGTAGTCGACCACCACCAGCGGCGCGGCGCCGCCGCCGAGGCGGTTCATGCGCCCGTCGACAGGCTGCAGCGCGGCGAGCGCCTCGCACACGACGTCGAAGCGCATGCCGAGCGCGCCCAGGCAGCCGGCGACGGCGAGCAGGTTGGCGACGTTGAAGCGGCCGAGCAGGCGGCTGTGCACCGCGCCGGCGCCCCACGGCGTGCGCAGCACGAAGTCGATGCCGTCGGCGTGCGTGCGCACCTGCTCGGCGACCAGCTCGGCCTCGGCGCCATCCGCGCTGCAGCGCAGCCGGCGCACGCCCTGCGGCAACGCCGCGGCAAGCCGGCGCCCGTACGCGTCGTCGACGTTGATCACCGCCGCGCGCAGCCCCGGCCAGGCGAACAGCTTCGCTTTCGCCGCGCCGTAGGCTTCCATGGTGCCGTGGTAGTCGAGGTGGTCCCGCGTGAGGTTGGTGAACACGGCGACGTCGAAAGCGACCGCGTTGACGCGCCCCTGCTCGAGTGCGTGCGAGGACACCTCCATCGCCACGTAGGACGCGCCGGCTTCGAGGAACTCGGAGAGCAGGCCCTGTACGCTGATCGCATCCGGCGTGGTGCGCTCGCCGGCGACGGCATGGCCGTACATGCCGGCGCCCAGCGTGCCGATCGTCGCCGCGCTGTGGCCGAACCAGCTCAACGCGGCGGCCAGCAGCTGCACCGTCGAGGTCTTGCCGTTGGTGCCGGTGACGCCGATCACGTGCAGCGACTCCGAGGGCCGCTCGTAGAAGCGCGCGGCGATCTCGCCGAGGTGGTCGCGCAGGCGGTCGATCCACAGGATGGGCGCTTGCGTCTCGGCGCCGCGGCCCGCTTCCGCGCCGGGAGCAACCGCCTTCGCGGCAGCGTCGCGCCTCCCCTCTGCCCTGCGGGCATCTTCCCCCGCGCGCGGGGGAAGGAAATCGGTGCGGCCTTCGGCCGAGGCAGAAACAGGTGCGGCGGGCACAGGGGCTTCGGCCAGTACGGCCGCAGCGCCCTGTGCCAACGCCGCGGGGGCAAACGCGACGCCGTGCTGGCGCGTGCCGCGCAGGGCGACGAAGGCGTCGCCCGCGCGCACGCGGCGCGAATCCAGGGTCAGGCCGGCGATCTCGATCGCGCCGGCGGCGGCGGGATCGGCGATGCCGGCGAGCAGGTCGGCGAGGCGGACGCGGGCGTTCACGGCGTGCCGCCCTCCTCGTAGTTGGTGCTGCCCGGCGCGTAGTCCGGCGGCGGGCTGGTGCGGCCGATCGGCGCGCCGAGGTCGGGGCCGCCGGTGTACCAGCGGCGCACGTTGTCCGGCGGCACGTCCAGCAGGCGCAGCGCGCCGTCCATCACGCGGCTGAACGCCGGCGCGGAAACGAAGCCGCCGTAGTAGCTCTTCTTCTGCGGGTCGCTGATCACCACCACGCCGACCAGGCGCGGTGCGCTGGCCGGCACGATGCCGGCGAACAGGCTGACGTACTTGTCCTCGTAGCCGCCGCCGGAGGCGATGTGCGAGGTGCCGGTCTTGCCGGCGACGCTGTAGTTGGCGACCGCCGCCTTCAGCGCGGTGCCCTCGGGGCTGACCACGGTTTCCAGCATCTTCACGATCGTGCGCGCGATCTGCGGATCGAGCACGGCGTTGGCCGGGTTGTCGGCGCCCTTGACGAAGCTCGGCTGGCGCAGCCGCCCGCCGTTGGCCAGCGCGGCGTAGGCCTCGGCCAGTTGCAGCGCGGTGACGTTGAGGCCGTAGCCGTAGGCCAGCGTGACCTTGGTCAGGCCGTTCCAGGCGCGCACTTCCGGCAGCAGCCCGGGCGACTCGCCGGGAAAGCCGCTGCCGGTGCCGGCACCGAAGCCGAAGCGGCGGAACATGTCGTACAGGTGGTTGTTGTCCAGCGTCAGCGCGATCTTCGAGGCGCCGACGTTGCTGGAATAGGTGAGCACCCCGGTGACGTCGATCAGGCCGTGGTTGTGCGTGTCGCGCACGGTGTGGTTGAGATACTGGAACGTGCCGGGCGAGGTGTCGATCGGCGTGTCCGGCTTCCACTTGCCGCTCTCCAGCGCGGCGGCGATGGTGAACGGCTTCATCGTCGAGCCGGGCTCGATCACGTCGGTGACCGCGCGGTTGCGGCGGGCGGCGGGCGGGCTGGCGCCGACCGCGTTGGGGTTGTACGAGGGCTGGTTGACCATCGCCAGCACCTCGCCGCTGCGCACGTCCAGCACCACCATCGAAGCCGATTTCGCCTCGAATTCCTGCACCGCCTTGGCCAGCTCGCGGTAGGCGAGGTACTGGATGCGGCGGTCGATGCTGAGGGTGAGGTCGCGGCCGGGCTGCGGTTCGCGCACCAGTTCGACGTTCTCGACGACGTGACCGCGGCGGTCGCGGATCACGCGCTTGGCGCCGGGCTTGCCGGCCAGCCAGTCGTCGAAGGCGAGTTCCAGCCCTTCCTGGCCGCGGTCGTCGATGTTGGTGATGCCGAGCACGTGCGCCATCGCCTCGCCGCTCGGGTAGTAGCGGCGGAACTCGCGCTGGCCGTTGACGCCGGGGATGCCGAGCGCGATCACCGCCTGCGCGGCCTCCGGGCTCATCTGCCGCTTGAGGTAGACGAACTCGCGGTCGGCGCGCTGGTTGAGGCGCTGCTCGAGATCGCCGGCGTCGACGCCCAGCGCCTTGGCCAGCGCCGGCAGGCGGTCGGCATGCTCCAGCACCTCCTGCGGGTTGGCCCAGATCGACTCGACCGGCGTCGACACCGCCAGCGGCTCGCCGTTGCGGTCGAAGATCGTGCCGCGCGACACCGGGATCGGGATCTCGCGCAGGAAGCGCGCGTCGCCCTGCTCCTGCAGGAAGTCCTTGCGCACCACCTGCAGGTCGAGCGCGCGCACCACCAGGCCGGTCGCCGCCAGCGCCAGCAGCATGCCGACCAGATACAGCCGCCTGCGCGTGCTCGGCCCCGCGTTGCGGCGCGGCGCGGGCAGTTCGAGCTGGTCCTTGCGGAACATCATCGCTGGATCAGCTCCACGTCGGCGGGCGGCGGATTGAGCATGCCGAACCGGCTGCGCGCCATGTCCTCGACGCGACTGGGATCGGCCCAGGTCGCCTGTTCCAGTTCGAGCCGGCCGAAGTCGACGTTCAGCTCGTCGCGGCCGTTCTCCAGGCGGGTCAGCTCGACGAACAGCGCACGGCTCTCGTGACGCGACCACACCACCGCGATCGCGCTGACCAGGTCGGCGACCAGCAGCGCGGCGAAGGCGAGCGCGGCGAGCAGCCTCATGCGCGGCGCTCCGCCACGCGC
>NZ_JBDKSX010000054.1:0-13313 GCF_039680435.1 Mizugakiibacter sp.
CGGATCAGCCCGGCCAGGTCGCCCGGCGCGCGCATCGACGGCGTCAGGTACAGCCGGCCGTCGTGGGTCAGCAGCAGCGCGCAGTTCACGCCCAGTCCGCGCGCGGCTGCGGCGAAGCGCTCGGGGCCGGCGATCATCAGCGTGGTCGAGGCGATGTCGGCCACCACCGCGTCGCCGGCGATCACCGCGGTGGCCGCGGCGGCGCCGTGCAGCGGCAGGCCGTCGCGCGGGTCGAGGATGTGCGCCCAGCGCCGGCCGTCGATTTCGCGGTACTTGTGGTAGTCGCCGGAGGTGAACAGCGCTTCGTGGCCGGCCAGCTCGGCGACGGCCAGCGGCGCCTTGCCGCGCGGATCCTCGATCGCCACGCGCCAGCGGCGGCCGTCCGCCGTGCCCAGCGCGAGCACGTCGCCGCCCACGTTGACGATCGCGTCGGCGATGCCGCGCGCGCGCAGCAGCGCGGCGACCTGTTCGGCGGCATAGCCTTCGGCAAGGCCGTTCAGGTCGAGCTGCACGGCGCGGTTGCGGCTGCCGACCGTGCCGTCGGCGGCGACGCCGACGTCGTCCATCGTCGGGCGCGCCGCCAGCAGCGCGTCGACGCGCGCGCGCGACGGCGGCGGCGTGGTGATCGGGTAGTCGCTGGTGTGGAAGCCCCAGGCTTCGATCAGCGCGCCGATCGCCGGGTCGAACAGGCCGGCGCTGGCGCGGTAGCCCCACTGCGCGCGGCGGATCAGCCCGGCCAGGTCGCCCGGCGCGCGCATCGGTTCGCCGCGCGCTAACGCGGCGTTGAGGCGCATCAGCGCGCTCGGCTGCCACGGGTGCCAGTCGCGCTCGTCCTGGCGCAGCAGGGTGTCGATCGCGGCGAACGCGCCGCGCGCATGCGCGGGCGTCGTGCCGCGCAGCTCGACCGCGGTCAGCCCGCCGAACACGAAGAACTCGGCACGCGCCGGCGGTTGCGGTCCGCGCAGCGCCAGCGCGGCCAGCAGCACGACGGCGGCGCCGGCCGCCGCCAGCGCGAGCGTGCGCGTCGCGGCGGTTCTCATCGGCGCCGAAGGGTCACAGCGACGCGCGGTTGGGATCGGCCAGCCAGGCGTCCAGCACCACGGCGTCGTCCTCGCCGAGCGCGATGATGCGGAAGCCGGCCCAGTACTGCCCCGGCACCGCGGCGGGTTCGCTCCACTGCTCGTGCACGCCCATTTCGAGCATGCGCACCACGCCGTCCGCGCCGGCCAGGCGGAAGCTCAACTGGTACAGCGCGTCCTCGCGCACCGGCTCGTGGCTGATCAGCATCAGGCCGGTGCGCGACAGGTTGCCGATGCGGCCCATCGAGGCGCCGGTGATGGCGTTGCCGACCTCGATCACGTCGGCGACGTGCTTGCGTCGTGCGCGGCGTTGTTCGCTCATGCGCCGGCTCCTCCGTGGGCGGGGACGGGACTGCGGCCGGCAAACTGGCGCAGCGCCGCGGTGATCGCGCCCCAGGCGCGGTCGATCAGCGATTCCTGCTGCGCCGGCACCAGCCGCGCCGCGCCGCTTCGCATGTCGTGCGCGAGCTGTTCCAGGCTGCGCTCGTCGCAGCGCGCGCCGCGCTGGTTGACGAACAGGCAGCGCCCGGTCAGGGTCGAATACCAGGCCAGCTTGCGGCGCACCGTTTCGCCGCCGGGGCTGCGCACGAATTCGAACCAGGTGCCGAACGGCAGCGTCTTCAGCTGCGCCAGCGTGCGTTTTTCCTCGGCGTCCAGCTCGGGCTGCGCGGCGGCGGCCGGCATCGGCGCCGGCACGCTGATTTCCTCGCCGAGGCGCTGGCGCTGCTTCAGCTTCAGCGCCAGCTCGGTCTGCGAGGTCGGCATTTCGTCGTCGTTGGCGGCGGCGCCTTCGACCAGGCGCTGCGCCACCTGCGTGGCGTCGGCGTCGTGCAGGCCGACCTGGCCGAGGCCGCGCTCGATCTCGCGGCGCAGCTCTTCCTTGTCCTCCGCGGCACCCGGCTTGAGCAGGCGGTCGGCGATCGCCAGCCGTTCGCGGTAGGCGCGGCTGTCCTCGCCGTGACGCAGGATCGACAGCGCCAGCGCGTCGGTCCAGGCCTGTTCCAGCATGGTGCGCACCAGCGGCGACACGCGCGCGCCGGCCAGGCGCTCGCTGATCGCCGCGCTGGCGCGCATGCGCGCCGACTGCAGCCGCTCGCGGCCCTGCGCCGCCTCGACGTGGCGGCGTTCGGCGCTCTCGGCCTTGCGCGCCAGCATGCCCATGTGGCGGTCGAGGTCGCCGAGCAGGTGCTCGAACAGCGAGAGGTCGCCGGTGAACTCGTTGAGCACGCGGTCGACCAGCAGGCGCATTTTCTCGACCAGCGAGGGATCGGCCTCGCCGTCGCTGCTGTCGACCCAGTTGGCCGCGGTCTCGACCAGCGTGTTGAGCAGGCGCCGCGCCGGATGCGCGCGCTGGGTGAAGAAGCTCTGGTCGGACAGCGCGACGCGCAGCAGCGGCACCTGCAGGCGGGTCAGCAGCTTCTCCGCGTGGCCGCCGAGCGGGACTTCCTTGCCGAGATGCTCGAACAGCATGCCGACCAGGTCGAAGGTGTCGCGGTGCTGCGCGGCCAGCCGCGGCGGCTGGCCGCCCGGGGTGAACTGGCGCAGGTGCGCGAGCATGTCCTGGCGCAGGTGCTGCATGGTGCGCGGCACCGCGCGGCCGCCGGACTTGACCAGCGCCGGCCGGTTCTGCAGGCCGGCCAGCACCGCCTGCAACTCGTCGCCGCTGGCGACGTGGCCGTCGCCGGCATCCTCGCCGGCGAGGCCGAGGATGGTGCGCCGCTGCGCCAGCAGGTCGCGCAGGCGCGCGAACGATTCCTCGTCGTGGCTGGCCGCGGCGGCGCCCGCCGCGACGGGCGCGCCTGCGGCGGGCGCGCCTGCGGCGGCACCTTGCGCCGGCGCCGCGGCGGCCGTGCCGTCCTGCGCGCGCGTGGGCAGGAACACGCGCCAATGCGCCAGCAGGCCGCGCGCGGCGAGGTGGGCGTTCAGCGCGTCGTAGAAGGCGCCGGCGGTGGCCATCACCCGCCGGTCGAAGCTGCGGAACAGCAGCAGGCGGTGCTCCAGCACCAGGTCGAGGTCGGCGGCGGCGCGCTGCAGCGCGCGCGCGATCGCGTAGGGGCCGAGCGGCAGCGCCTCGGCCTCGATCACCGGCGCGGCGATCAGCACGCCGAAGCGGTGGCCGAGTTCGTACAGCGCGGCGCTGCAGCGCACCTCGGCGCGGGTGGCGATGTCCTCCAGCGCCAGCGCTTCCTCCAGCTCGTGCTGCTCGACCAGCTTCAGTGCATCGCTGCCGGCGCCGTGGCCGCCGGAGGGCGCGCGGTCCAGCGCGGCGAGCTGCTCCTCCAGCGCCAGCAGGAAGCGCGGCGCGACGTCGGCGCGGCCGCGCTTGACCTCGCGCAGGCTCTCGAAGCAGCGCTGCTGATCGGCGTTGTTGTGCGCCTGCTCGGCTTGCTTGAACAACTGCTGCTCGAGATCGGAGAGGGTGGCGCGCAGCGCCGGTTCCAGCCGCGCGCTGCACATCTCCAGCAGCTCGTCGAGCAACTGACGCACGCGCAGCGGCAGGTCCGTGCGCGCCGCCAGGGTAGACGACGCGACCGACGGCGATTCGTTACGCGGGTGCCCGTCCGAGGCCATGAGCGTTCCCCCCGAGGTCGATCGGATTCTATGCCGAGCCGGCTAGGGCGGCCAGTTGGGCGAATCCGACGGCCGATTCGCGGATCGAGGAGATGCTCTTCCGTGGGAGCGGCCTCGGCCGCGAACGGGCTGCGGCGATGCCGGAAGCCGTCGCGGCCAAGGCCTTCATCTCACCTGGAAGCCGCCTCGGCGTACCGGCTACGGCTGCCAGACCAGCTCGATCCAGCCCGAGCGCCCCGGCGTGTTGTAGCCGCGGATCAGCGCGTAGTCGCGGTCGGCGAGGTTCTCCGCGCGCAGTTGCAGGTGCCAGGCCGGCGCCAGCGTGATGCCGAGCCGCGCGTTGACGATCGCATAGCCCGGCAGGTCGCCGCCGAAGTCGGGGCTGGGGCCGGCGGCGACCAGCTCGACGCCGGCGTCGAGGCGCTCGCCGAATGTGCGCGTCAGCAGCAGGTTGCCCTTGTGCCTGGGCCGGCGCAGCAGCGGCGCGTCGGTCCGGGCGTCGCGCGGATCCTGCCAGGTTGCGTTGGCGCTCGCGGCCCAGGCGCCGGCGTGCCAGTCGAGGTCCGCCTCGACGCCGTCGATGCGCGCGCGCGCGGTGTTCTCGGCGCGGAAGGCCGGGCCGGTGAAGTCGATCAGATCGCTGACGTCGGTGCGGTAGGCGGCCAGCTTGGCGCGCAGCGCCGGCGTCGGCGTCAGCTCCAGCGCCAGCTCGCCGCTGCGCGAACGCTCGGGCTTCAGCGCGGGGTTGCCGGCGAACAGGCCGCCGTAGCCGGGCGAGAACTGCTCGTTGAGGTTGGGCCCGCGGAACGCGCGCCCCCAGCTGCCGGTCACGCGCGCCCAGTCGGCCAGGCGCAGGCCCAGCGCCGCCGAGCCGGTGGTGGCGCCGCCGAACTCGCTGTTCTGGTCGCGGCGCGCGGCCAGCTCCCAGTCGAGGCGGCCGGCGCCGCCCTGCCAGCCGGTGAACGCGGCGGCGTTGTGGCGGCTGTCGGCATACAGGGTGCTGCCGGCGAAGGTGTCGCGGCTCTCGCCGTGCTCCTCGACGTACTCCAGCCCGGCGATCAGGCGCTGCTGCGCGCCGAGCGCGAAGGTGTTCTGCCAGGTCAGGCTCTCGCGGTGCGATTTCAGCAGCGAAAAGAAGTCGGGCGTGAGCAGCGAGTCGTGCGCAAGGCCGAGGCTCAGGCGGTGCGTCCAGCCTTCGGCGAGCGCGCCGTCCAGGCCGACGCCCGCGGACTGCTCGACGACGTGCGTGCGGCCCTGGTCGAACGCGTTGTCGCTGTCGTTGCGCAGCAGCGTGGCGGACAGCGTCTGCGCGCCGAGCCGGTACGCGCCGCGCGCGGCGAGATTCCTGCTGCGGTAGCCGTCGTCGTCGGGATTGAAGGAGAAGCCCTGCGGGTTCTGCGCGGAGAAGCCGCCGACGTGGCGCAGCCCGGCCTGCACGCTGAAGCCGCCCTGTTCGCCCCACCGGCCGATGCCGGCGCTGCCGGCCGCATCGCGGTAGCTGCCGTACTGCACGGCGGCGCGCGGGCCGTCGAGCTTGCGCGTGAAGATCTGGATCACGCCGCCGATCGCGTCCGAGCCCCAGTAGCTGGCGCGCGGGCCGCGCACGATCTCGACGCGCTCGATCGCGTGCAGCGGCAATTGCGACCAGTCGAGGCCGCCGGTGTTGGCCGAGGCGACGCGCACGCCGTCGACCAGCACCAGCACGTGGTTGGAGTTGGTGCCGCGCAGGAACACCGCGGCCTGCTGGCCGGGGCCGCCGGCGCGGGCGATGTCGACGCCGGCCTGCATGCGCAGCAGGTCGTACAGGTCGGGCGCGCCGCTGGCTTCGATGTCGGCGCGGGTGATCACGCTGACGTCGGCCAGCGCGGCGTCGACGGTGGTGGCCACGCGCGAGGCGGTGACGACGACTTCCGGTTGTTCGGTGACGGTCTGCGCGTGCGCGGCAACGCACGCGGCGGCCAGCGCGAGCGCCGGCAGGGAAGGCTTCAACATTGGTCGGTTCCTCAGGTTTCGCTCACCCGCGACCAGGCGCGGGGCGGGGGAACCGGCAAGGCGGCGGACGCGGGCCCGCGCACCCGACCGCCGCCCGCCGCGACGCCTGGCATCCACGGCGTCCTGCGGACGCCGACCACAGGCCGGTCTCCGGGCTCGCGTGCGGATGCCTTGGCATCGGCCGGACCGCCTTCCCGCGCAGAACGCAGTGGCTACGTGGTCCGGTTTCGCTCGCTTACCGTTGCGGGGGCAGCGCCGGATTTGAGCGTGCGGCATGGATGGCCGCCTTTCCATCCTCGCGATCGAGGACGATCGCAAGGAACACTCGCACCGGCTTCCCGTTTCACCCGGCGGCAAGAGCGGCCGGGCACCTGAGGCGGGGCGCAGTTTACGCGTTCCGCGCGACGGCGCAAACGTTCATTCGCGATCGCTGCGCGCACGCACGCCGACGATGGTGCCTTCGATGTCGACATCGACGCCGACCTCGATCGGCCGGCAGCACACCGGGCAGTCCTCGACGTAGGCCTGGCTGCCGGCGGAGGCGTCCACGGTCGTCTCGAAATCCTCGCCGCAGTACGGGCAGGTCAGGGTGACGGGTTCGAGCATGGCAGCGGCTCCGTTCTCATCGGTCCTGCATGGTAGGCGGCAGGGACTCCCGCCGCGCGCGTCCGGGTAGCGCCTGATCTGGGTCAAGACGCGGCCGGCCCGGTTGCGTACGATTCGTATTTGCATCGATGGTTCGCGGGGATCGCGCGGCGGGTCGTGGCCGCGCCACGACGTCGCCTCCGCAACGTCCGGCCGCCGCGTCTTGCGTCGGCCGGCACATCACCTGTGGGGTACCTATGGCTGCCTGGTACGGCTGGATCCAACTCGTCCATCTCGCCTGCGCGATCCTGTTCGTCGGCGCGGTGAGCTTCGAGGTGCTGATTCTCGAATCGCTGCATCGCCATCTCGGCCACGACGAAATGGCGCGGCTCGAGGAACTGGTGCTGCGCCGCGCGCGCCGCGTGATGCCGCTGGCGGTGCTGCTGCTGTTTGCCAGCGGTTTCGCCATGTTCGCGGTGCGCTGCCCCGATTTCGCCTGCATGGACACGCGCTTCGGCGCCCTGCTCGGGCTGAAGGTGCTGCTGGCGTTCGGCGTGCTCGGCGTGTTCCTCAGCGCGATGTGGGCGGGCCTGCGCGGGCGCATGAGCCCGTGCCGCTTCCGCTACACCCACCGCATCGTGTTCGTGCTGATGGTCGGCATCGTGTTCCTGGCCAAGGGCATGTTCCTGCTGTGAACAGGGGCGCGATTAGCGCGCCGGCAGGAACAGCCCGATCACGTCGTTGAGGAAGCGCTGGCCCGTCGCCGTGGCGCGCAGGCGCCCGTCGGCGACTTCCAGCCAGCCGCGTGCGTAGGCCGTGTCCAGCGCCGGCGCGAACGCGGCCTCGCCGAGGCCGGTGCGCGCGGCGAGCTCGCCGAACGGCACGCCCTCGACCAGGCGCAGCGCGTTCAGCATGTACTCGAACGGCAGCTCGGCGGCGGGCACGTAGGCGTCGCCGCCGACGCGCGCGGGCGTGGCCGCCTGCTTCAGGTAGGCGGTCGGATGGCGCAGCTTCCAGCGCCGGCGCACGCCCTGCGCGTCGCTCAGCTTGCCGTGCGCGCCGGCGCCGATGGCGAGGTAGTCGCCGAAGCGCCAGTAGTTGAGGTTGTGCGCGCAGCGGCGGCCGTCGCGCGCGTACGCCGACACCTCGTACTGCGCGTAGCCGGCCGCGGCCAGCCGCGCCTGGCAGGCCTCCTGCATCGTCCAGGCGTCGTCGTGGTCGGGCAGCGGCGGCGGGCTGGCCGCGAACGCGGTGTTGGGTTCCAGCGTGAGCTGATAGTGCGAGATGTGCGTCGGCGCCAGCGCGATCGCGCGCTCGACGTCGGCCAGCGCGCCGGCCAGGTCCTGCTGCGGCAGCGCGTACATCAGGTCGAGGTTGAAGTTGTCGAAGCCGGCGTCGCGCGCCTCGCGCACCGCGCGCTCGGCCTCGCCGGACGAATGGATGCGGCCGAGCCGCGCCAGCTTGGCGTCGTCGAAGCTCTGCACGCCGATCGAGAGCCGGTTGACGCCGGCCGCGCGGTAGCCTTCGAAGCGGCCGTGCTCGAGCGTGCCCGGGTTGGCCTCCAGCGTGACCTCCGCGCCGGCCGCCATCGGCAGGCGCGCGGCGACGCCGTCCAACAGGCGCGCGATCGCGTCCGCCGGGAACAGGCTGGGCGTGCCGCCGCCGAAGAACACGCTGACGATCTCGCGGCCGGCCGCGGCCCCGCCGAAATCGCGCAGGTCGCCGTCGAGGTCGGCCAGCAGCGCGTCGACGTAGGCGTCGAACGGCAGCGCGCCGCGCTGCGGGTGCGAGTTGAAGTCGCAGTACGGACACTTCTTCACGCACCACGGCAGGTGCACGTACAGCGCGAGCGGCGGGGCTGGATGGATCATCGTCGTAGTGTAGGGCGGGTTCGCCGCCGCAGGCGGCGCAACCCGCCGCCGGATGCCATGCGAATGCTTGGACGCGCGCTCAATCCGGCGCGTGGAAACGTCCGAGGCAGCGCTCGCCGAGCGTCAGCGCGTCGCCCTCGGCGTCCAGCGCCGCGTAGCGTTCGCGCGCCCCGGCCAGGCAGGCCTCGTACTCGGCCTGCGAGCGCCAGCGGTCCAGCGTGAGATAGCGCTGTGGCGCCTGCGCATCGCGCAGCAGTTCGGTGCCGAGATAGCCGGGATACGCACGGAACAGCGCGGCCCAGCCGCCGTCGGCGCCGTACAGGCGCGCGAACGCCGCCGTGGCGTCGGCGCGGACTTCGTATTCCCAGGCGATCACGTACATGCGCGGCTACGTCAGGCGGCGCCCGCAAGCGCCGCCGCGAGCCGCGCGCGCAGCGCGGCCAGCGCGCGGCCGCGGTGGCTGATGCGGTTCTTCAGCGCCGGCTCCAGTTCCGCCGCGCTGGCGCCGTGCGCGGGATCGAGGAACACCGGGTCGTAGCCGAAGCCTGCCGTGCCGCGCGGCGCTTCCAGGATGCGGCCGTGCCAGCGGCCCTCGGCGATCAGCGGCGCGGGGTCGTCGGCGCTCGACATCAGCACGATGGTGCAGTGGAAGTGCGCGCCGCGGCGTTCGGCGGGTACGCCGTCGAGCTCGCGCAGCAGGCGCGCGATGTTGGCGGCGGCGTCGCCGTGCGCGCCGGCGTAGCGCGCCGAGTACAGGCCCGGCGCGCCGCCAAGCGCGTCGACGCACAGGCCGGAATCGTCGCCCAGCGCGGGCAGCCCGGTCAGCCGCGCGGCGTGGCGCGCCTTCAGGATCGCGTTCTCGACGAAGCTGTGTCCGGTTTCCTCGGCGTCGGGCACGCCGAGGTCCGCCTGCGCGACCAGCTCGATGCCGCTGTCCGCCAGCAGCTCGCCGAGCTCCACGAGCTTGCCGCGGTTGCCGCTGGCGAGGACGATTCGCATCGGCCTCAACAGTCAAAAGCCAAAGGTCGGGAAGAGCGTCGTGCCCCGTGCTTTTGTCGACTCGCGACCTTCGGCGTTCTCACCGCGCCAGCGCCTCGCGCTGCAGCGCGGTCAGCTCGGCGACGCCCTTGCCGGCGAGCGCCAGCAGCATGTCCAGCTCGTCGCGGCGGAACGCGTGGCCTTCGGCGGTGCCCTGCACCTCGATGAAGCCGCCGCCGTCGTTCATCACCACGTTCATGTCGGTGTCGCAGGCGCAGTCCTCGGCGTAGTCGAGGTCGAGCATGGGCACGCCGCGCCAGATGCCGACCGACACCGCGGCGACCGCGCCGTGGATCGGGTTGCGGCCGATCGCGTTGCGCTTCAGCAGGCGGTCGACCGCGTCGACCAGCGCCACGTAGGCGCCGGTGATCGCGGCGGTGCGCGTGCCGCCGTCGGCCTGCAGCACGTCGCAGTCCAGCGTGATCACGCGCTCGCCCAGCGCCGCGCGGTCGACGCAGGCGCGCAGTGCGCGGCCGATCAGGCGCTGGATCTCCATGGTGCGGCCGCCCTGGCCGCCGCGTGCCGCCTCGCGCTGGGTGCGCTCCTTGGTCGCGCGCGGCAGCATGCCGTACTCGGCGGTGACCCAGCCCTCGCCCTTGCCGCGCAGCCAGGCCGGCACGCGCTCCTCGACGCTGGCGGTGCACAGCACGCGGGTGTCGCCGAAGCAGACCAGCACGGAGCCTTCCGCGTGACGGGTGTAGTGGCGCTCGATGGTGACCGGACGCAGTTGGTCCGGGGCGCGGCCGCTGGGGCGCGAGGGCGAGTTCATGCGCTGGCTTGGATTTGGGGAATGCGGGGGCGCGAGTTTACCATTGCCTCTTCGGGGACCGCCGCGCAGACATGATCGGCCGCGCTTCGTTCTCCACGTGGTGCATGCCTCCACAATCCCCGTCTCCTGCCGCGCAAGGGGGCGTGGAGCGCGGCACCGCATGCCGCTCGGCCGATCCCGTTTTTTCCTCGCAGCCACATCGGGACCACGCGCATGATCCGCAGCATGACCGCCTTCGCGGGCGCCGAGGCGAATACGCCGCAGGGCTGGATCGCCTGCGAGCTGCGCGCGGTGAACCACCGCTATCTCGAGATCAACCCGCGCCTGCCCGACGAGCTGCGTCCGCTGGAGTCGCAGTTGCGCGAGCAGGTGACCGCGCGGCTGGCGCGCGGCAAGGTCGACATGACGTTGCGCTATCGCGCGCCGCAGGGCGCGGCCGAGCTGCGTCTCGACGACGCCGTCGCCGCGCGCATGGCGGCGCTGGCGCACGATCTGCGCGGGCGCTTTCCCGACATGCACACCGACTTCGCCACGCTGCTGGCCTGGCCGGGCCTGCTGGTCAAGCCGGAGCTGGACCAGGAGGGCCTCGGCGCCGCCGCGCAGGCGGTGCTGCAGCGCGCGCTGGACGAGTTCGTCGCCACCCGCGAGCGCGAGGGCGACAAGCTGCGCGCGGCGATCGCCGAGCGGCTCGACGCGGTCGCGCGCATCGTCGCCGAGGTGCGCGGCTGGCTGCCCGAGATCCGCGCCGGCCTGCGCGCGCGCCTGGAGCAGCGTCTCGCCGAACTGAAGCAGCCGCTGGAACCGGGTCGCCTCGAGCAGGAAGTGGTGCTGCAGGTGCAGCGCATCGACGTGGACGAGGAGCTGGACCGGCTCGCCGCGCACGTCGCCGAGGCGCGCCGCGTGCTCGGCCTCGCCGAGGCGGTCGGCCGTCGCCTCGACTTCCTGATGCAGGAATTCAACCGCGAAGCCAACACGCTCGGCTCGAAGTCGGCCGATCCGCGCACCACGCGCGCATCGGTCGAGCTGAAGGTGCTGATCGAGCAGATCCGCGAGCAGGTGCAGAACATCGAGTAAGTCCGCGCATGCCGAAGTCCGCCACGCCAATCGAGTCTCTCGCGCAAATGGGTGCGAACCCGTCCGGCACCGCGCGTTCCCCTCTCCCCGGCGGGGAGAGGGCAAAGGGTGAGGGGGCGCTCTTGCCTGCGGCTTGCGCACGCCTTGTGACAAAGGCCAGCCGCCCTGCGGTCGGCTCCCCCTCACCCCGGCCCGCTCCCCGCTGGGGAGAGGGAGACAAGCGAGCCGCGTGCGCGGCGAACGTCGTGCTTTCGCAGAGCGTCGCGTCGCGATGACCCCCGCCCCCGGCACCCTGTTCATCGTCGCCGCGCCCTCCGGCGCCGGCAAATCGACCCTGGTCAACGCGCTGCTGGCGCGCGAGCCGGGCATCTCGCTGTCGATCTCGTACACCGACCGCGCGCCGCGTCCCGGCGAGGCCGACGGCAAGCACTACCACTTCGTCGACCGCGCGAAGTTCGACGCGATGGCGCAGGCCGGCCAGTTCTTCGAGTACGCCGACGTGCACGGCGACCGCAAGGGCACGGCGCGCAGCGCGGTCGAGCCGATCCTCGCCGCAGGGCGCGACGTGCTGCTGGAGATCGACTGGCAGGGCGCGCGCTCGGTGCGCGCGGCCAAGCCGGACTGCGTCAGCGTGTTCATCCTGCCGCCCTCGCGCGCGGAGCTGGAGCGGCGCCTGCGCGCGCGCGCCACCGACAGCGAGGCGACCATTGCGCGCCGCCTGGCCAACTCGCGCGAGGAGATCTCGCACACGCCCGAGTTCGACTACATCCTCGTCAACGACCGCTTCGAAGATGCGGTGGCCGACCTGCAGGCGATCGTGCGCGCGACCCGCCTGCGCCGGCCGCTGCAGCGCGAACGCCACGCCGCGCTGATCGAGGCGTTGCTTAAGAACCCATGAACCGCGCCTGCGGCCAAGCGGCGCGCCGCTTGGCTGCTGGCGCCCGCTCGAGTAACGTGTTCCGATTGCGCCGCCCGCGGCCGCAGCCCTGACCGCCATGTCCGACGTCCCGATGCCCCGACCCGACGAACCGCTGGTGCGCGTGCGCGGCCTCAGCACGCGGCTGGGCGGCAAGGTCATCTTCGACGCGCTCGACCTCGACATCCCGCGCGGCAGCATCACCGCGCTGATGGGTCCGAGCGGCACCGGCAAGACCACGCTGCTCAAGCACATCACCGGGCAGATGCGTCCGGACGCCGGCGAAGTCTGGGTGGACGGCCGCAACGTGCCGGAGCTCGGTCGCGACGCGCTGTTCGCGCTGCGCGAGTGCATCGGCTACCTGTTCCAGAACTCCGCGCTGCTGACCGACTTCGACGTGTTCGAGAACGTCGCCTTCCCGCTGCGCCAGCACGCCAGGCTGCCCGAGGAGCTGGTGCGCAACATCGTGCTGACCAAGCTGCAGGCGGTCGGCCTGCGCGGCGCGGCGCGGCTGCTGCCCAGCGAGCTGTCCGGCGGCATGGCGCGGCGCGTGGCGCTGGCGCGTGCGATCGTGTTCGACCCGATGCTGATCCTCTACGACGAGCCGTTCGTCGGCCTCGACCCGATCGCGCTGAACCAGGTGCTCAAGCTGATCCGCACGCTCAACCAGACGCTCGGCATCACCAGCGTGCTGGTCGCGCACGAGCTGAGCGCGGTGCGCCGCGTCGCCGACCGCGTGCACCTGCTGGCCAACGGCAAGATCGTGGCGGCAGGCGCGCCGGACGAGCTGGCGCGCGGCGAGTCGGACTGGACGAAGCAGTTCTTCGGCGGCGAGGCCGACGGCCCGGTGCCGTTCCACTATCCCGCGGGCGACTACGCGCGCGAACTGGGCTTCGACGGGGGCGCGGCATGAACGGGCGCTTCCTGCGCGGCGGCTATCTGGCGGACGCGCTGGCCCAGGTCGGCGCGGCCGGGCTGTTCTTCTTCAGCATCCTCGGCGCGCTGCCGAAGAGCCTGCGCTATGTCCGCGAGACGGTGCGCCAGGTCTGGTTCGTCGGCGCGATGAGCCTGGTGATCATCATGACCTGCGGCCTGTTCGTCGGCATGGTGCTGGCGCTGCAGCTCTACCACACGCTGTCGATCTTCGGCGGCACCGAGGCGTTGGGCACGGTGGTGGCGCTGTCGCTGCTGCGCGAGCTGGGTCCCGTGGTCACCGCGCTGCTGTTCGCCGGACGCGCCGGCACCTCGATCACCGCGGAGATCGGCCTGATGCGCGCCACCGACCAGCTCGCGGCGATGGAGATGATGGCGGTCGATCCGATCGCCTACGTGATCGCGCCGCGCTTTCTCGCCGGCGTGATCGCGATGCCGCTGCTGGCCTGCGTGTTCAACGCGCTCGGCATCTTCGGCGGACATCT